>NZ_JALKFY010000350.1:0-236 GCF_023242985.1 Frankia sp. Mgl5
GAACAGTTCAATATGCCAGCGGTACCGGTACACGTCACTGACTTCTTCCGCGCTGATCGCCATGTCGTTGGTCATGATCATGATCAGATTGCCTTTGCTGTCCTGCGTTCCGATCAGGCGTACCGGGTGCTTCATCTGGTACGTGGACGGATTCCCCAACTGGACAATGGCCTCCCACAAGATGGGGCTACTCGGATCGACAACCTTCTCTTCGATCACCGTGACCACTGCATTGT
>NZ_JALKFY010000351.1:0-236 GCF_023242985.1 Frankia sp. Mgl5
GTGTATCGCCGATCACCTGTTTCATCTGCTGTACCAGATCTGCTATGCCTCGATCGCACAATTCCTGGGTCGTGATCACCTGATACCCCAGCTCCAGGCTGGCATCGATGTCTCCCGGATGGTTCAATGTGCCGCGGATCCCGACCTGAAATACCTTATCCGGCTGCAGCAAACCTTCTTCATGCGCACGGATAAACGGCGAGCCGTGCCAGTATTTTTCGTCGTAATAGGTGTCC
>NZ_JALKFY010000352.1:0-236 GCF_023242985.1 Frankia sp. Mgl5
TGCATACTCTGCGGGGAGCGCTGCGTGAACGGAGGCAGGTGGCAGCAAAAGCGCTGGCAGAATCTTTTTCCGATCTGGCTGCGTGGCAGGTGCCGGCAGGGGGCTTCTACATCTGGGTTCGCCTGCACCGGCATGTTTCGATGCGGCAGTTGTTTGAGATTGCGCTTGCACACGGAATCCTGCTAAATCCCGGCAATGTGTACGATCGCTCAGCTGATCAATATCTTCGCCTTTCC
>NZ_JALKFY010000353.1:0-236 GCF_023242985.1 Frankia sp. Mgl5
TTCCTGGAGCTGGGCGTGGACGACGGCATCATCGTCGCCCGTACCGATTCGCTGGGCGCTGGCCTGACCAAGCAGATCGCCGTGACGAACCAGCCGGGCGACCTGGGCGATCAATACAACGCGTTCCTCGATTGCGAAGAACTGTCGGCCGACCAACTGGGCAACGGTGACGTCGTCATCAAGCGCGACGGCAAGCTGCTGCGCCCGAAGCGCCTGCCGAGCAACCTGTTCCAGTT
>NZ_JALKFY010000354.1:0-236 GCF_023242985.1 Frankia sp. Mgl5
TAAGGATGCTCCGCACGTTCACGCTGGATCAAAAAGCAGGCGCGCGCTTCCTTCCAGTTCCATGTTTCTTCCAGCTTGGCTGGAATTGGCAGGTGATTGCCGGAAAGCGCGGATTGCAGCCACTCCACTGCCTGTTCCTGCAGCAGAGGTTCACGATAGGGGGTATCAAACAGAACGGAAAGCAACGCTTGGGCTGAATCAGGCCACTGGTCTTTGCGGATCACAACATACCAGAC
>NZ_JALKFY010000355.1:0-236 GCF_023242985.1 Frankia sp. Mgl5
TGATTGGGAAACGGGAACACCACTTTCGACCATGGGGCAAGCAGCTCTTTTTCCATTCGCTTGCGAATGAATGGATCGCGGAAAAACCGGGCGATCTCCTCCATCATCTTGCGAACATGCTGCTCGTCCTGCGGATCGGGGACAATTGGCTCTTCTGTCTCTATCAGCTCTTCCAGCTCGTAGATTGTCGAAGCAGGAACGAGGTACTCCACGGGTTGATCAGGTGTGGTCAGTTC
>NZ_JALKFY010000356.1:0-236 GCF_023242985.1 Frankia sp. Mgl5
TGGCAAATAGTGATTATCGTATGCTTTTGTTGAATATTCAACCGTTTGTCCAATCAACACCTCGGCAGGTCCATTGATTTGAAACCCGGCCAATGTTCCCGGCGGAGCATTGTTGTAGACGGCAAGTCCGGTAGGTACTCGACGCTCTGAGCCGCCTTTTGGCACAGTGATCATTTTGGCTTGCGTTTCCCCCAGCATTCTCGCCGCCATCGTCGTGGAGCCGCCGCCGTCAAAGT
>NZ_JALKFY010000357.1:0-236 GCF_023242985.1 Frankia sp. Mgl5
GTCCTGTTCCATTGCGGTTGGGGAGATCGTTGACGGGGGGGGGATGGTACGAGCTGAGTGAAAATGGCTTTTGTGCCAGCATAGTGGTGCGGAAGAGAAAAACGGGCTCGCTTCGTGCGTGGCCCGCCCTGCAGGAAGCAAAAACTGGCCGTCTCCACTCCAAAAAGCGGTACGGTCGGACAAAAGCCACCCGTTGGGCGGAAGTATCCCAATGAAGAGGTTGGCCTTCCAAGCGT
>NZ_JALKFY010000358.1:0-235 GCF_023242985.1 Frankia sp. Mgl5
CGCACGTACAAAGATGTGGTAATGATGGGGCGTACCCACGGGGTTCATGCCGAACCAACTACATTCGGGTTGAAGCTGGCGCTGTGGCTGGAAGAGATGAAGCGCAACCTGGCACGCTTCCGTTCGGCGAAAAAAGAAGTGGCAGTAGGCAAAATTTCCGGAGCGGTCGGCACTTACGCCAACATCGATCCGTTTGTCGAAGCTTACGTCTGCGAAAAGCTCGGCCTGGAAGCGG
>NZ_JALKFY010000359.1:0-235 GCF_023242985.1 Frankia sp. Mgl5
GGCCTGACTCTGTCGGCACAATGCTGTTCCACTGGTTCATTACCTTTCCCTCCGCGCAGAGGGCCCGCAAGGAAAGAATATTTGCTTCCTGCACGAAGAAGGCGACTGAGTGCCATTGAAAACTTTTGCCCAGCCAGGCAACCGCTTCCGCAGGGATTTTGCTTGCGGAAGTGATCTGCCCGAAACGCTTCACGATCTCTCCCAGCTTGGTATACATCTCGGCACGTCTTTGTTG
>NZ_JALKFY010000815.1:0-33159 GCF_023242985.1 Frankia sp. Mgl5
CGGAAACCGTACCGCGGACCGTGAGGCCGCCGAGGCAGAGCAGGCCGCATCAGCAACCATCGCCCCGGTCGGGCCGTGGGCGCCCGCCCCCCCCCACCCCCCCCCCCCCCGCCACCCCCCACCCCGCGGCGCCCGCGGGCCGCGCGGCCGTCGCGGGATCGGGCACGGAGCAGTCCCGTGGCGCGATCCCCGGCATCGGCGACCTCATGATGTCGCGGATCCCGTCGTCGACCCGGCAGGTCGTCGTCGTGACCGGCGCAGACCAGTCCTCAACCGTGAACCGCGTCGTGCTCTGGCAGCGCGCGGACGCCGACGCCCCCTGGACGGCCGTCAGCGCGGAGATCCCCGGCCGCAACGGAGCCAACGGCTGGACCCACGACCACGTCGAGGGCGATCTGCGTAGCCCCGTGGGCGTGTTCAGCCTCACCGCCGCCGGGGGTCGCTACGCCGACCCGGGCACCGCGCTTCCCTACGAGTACCGCCCGTCCTTCTATCAGGCCGGCGGCTACGAGGGCGACCCGATGGGGGAGGCCTTCAACTACGTGGTCGCGATCGACTACAACCGGTTGCCGGGGCATCCGCCGTCCGACCCGGCCCGGCCGCTGGGCGCCGCGGCCGGCGGCGACATCTGGCTGCACGTGGACCACAACACGCCCACCCGCGGCTGCGTCAGCCTCCCGCAGGCCTCGATGGAGACCGTCCTGCACTGGCTGGCCCCGAGCAGCCATCCCATGATCATCATGGGTGACCGGGCAAGCCTGGAGGCGTCCGCCGGCCAGCAGTGACCCCGGCAGCCTGGGCCCTTGTCCTTCGAAGTGAGCCCCCGACCCCCGAAGTTCGGGGTCCCGAAGCCAAGCCAGCCCCTTGCCGGGCCGGCTGGGAGATGTGTGGCGGGTGAGTGGGTCTGTAGACCCACTCACCCGCCACGCTAGCCGTCCGCCTTCTTCTCGGCGTGGCCGCCGAACTGCTTGCGCATCGCCGACAGCAGCTTGTCGGCGAACAGTGACTCGCCGCGGGAGCTGAACCGCTCGTAGAGCGACGCGGTCAGCACGTGGGCCGGGACGCCCTCCTCGACCGCGGCCAGCACCGTCCACCGGCCCTCGCCGGAGTCGGAGACCCGGCCGCCGAACTCGGTGAGCTTCGGGTCCTCGGCGAGCGCGGTGGCGGTCAGGTCCAGCAGCCAGGAGCTGACCACGCTGCCGCGCCGCCACACCTCGGCGACGGAGGCGATGTCGAAGTCGTACTGGTAGTACTCCGGATGGGCCAGCGGCGCCGTCTCGGCGTCGTGCAGGGCGGCCTCGGAGCGCCCGATGCCGGCCTTCTCCAGGATGCCCATGCCCTCGGCGAAGGCCGCCATCATGCCGTACTCGATCCCGTTGTGGATCATCTTGACGAAGTGGCCTGCCCCGTTCGGGCCGCAGTACAGGTAGCCCTTCTCGGCCTGGGTGATCTCGCCCGTCCGCCCCGGGGTACGCGGCGCGGTGTCGACGCCGGGGGCGATCGTCTCGAACAGCGGCTCGAGGCGGGCGGCCACCTCCGGCTCGCCGCCGATCATCAGGCAGTAGCCGCGCTCCAGCCCGAACACGCCGCCTGAGGTGCCGACGTCCAGATAGTGCAGGCCGCGCTCGGCGAGCTTCGCGGCCCGGTCGACGTCGTCGCGGTAGTAGGAGTTGCCGCCGTCGATGATGATGTCGCCGGCCTCGAAGTGCTCGGCGAGCTCGAAGACGGTCTGGCCGGTCAGGCCGGCGGGCACCATGACCCAGGCCGCCCGCGGGGTGCTCAGCGCGGCCGCGAAGTCGGCCAGCGAGTTGACGCCGACGGCGCCCTCGGCGGCCAGTGACTTCACCGTCTCGGGGTTCACGTCGTAGACCACACATTCGTGCCCGTCGCGCATCAGCCGGCGGACGAGGTTCGCGCCCATCCGGCCGAGTCCGATCATTCCGAGCTGCATCTGAACTCCCGATGGTCCTGCACGGACCGGTCGAAGGTGAGGTCCTCGAGCTCCATCCTGCCGTCGGCACGGGGGCACCTCGTCGCGTCCTCGGTCACGGCCGGTGGGCTGCCGACCCGGTGCGGTGGCATTCGGGTGCGACGCGGCAGGTGAGATGGTGCCTCGCGACGCTGGTCCCAACGCGGAGAGGTGTGCCCATGAGTAGGTCCGACGACGCCGACGGAGGCACGGGCGCCAGCGAGGTCGACGTGATCGTGATCGGAGCGGGGCCGGCGGGCGAGGTGGTGGCCGGCCGGTGCGCCGAGGCGGGGCTGTCGGTGACGGTGATCGAGCACGAGCGTGTCGGCGGGGAGTGCTCCTACTGGGGCTGCATCCCCAGCAAGACCCTGCTGCGCCCTGGTGAGGTCGTGGCGGCCGCCAGGGCCGTCCCCGGGGCGGCGGGCGCCGTCGGTGGGGCCGTCGGCGGGGCCCGCACCGGGGTCGACGCCGCGGCGGCGTTCGCCCGGCGCGACGAGATGGTCGGCGGGTACTCCGACGAGGGCCAGCTCCCGTGGCTGCGCGAGCGCGGTGTGTCGGTGCGGCGCGGGGCCGGCCGGCTGGTCGGCGAGCGCCGGGTCGCGGTGCTCGCGCCGGACGGCGGCGAGCGGGTCCTCACCGCGACCCGCGCGGTCGTCCTGGCGACGGGGACGCGGGCCACCATTCCGCCCGTCCCCGGTCTCGCCGAGGCCGATCCGTGGGACAACCGGTCCGCGACCGGTGCCCGCGCGGTGCCCGCCCGCCTCGCCGTGCTCGGCGGCGGCGCGGTCGGCGCCGAGCTCGCGCAGGCGTTCCGCCGCCTCGGCAGCGCGGAGGTCACCGTCGTCGAGGGCGGTCCGCGCCTGCTCGCGCGCGAGGAGCCGTTCGCCGGCGACGAGGTGCGCGCGGCGTTCGAGGCCGAGGGCATCACGGTCCACACCGGCCGACGGGCCGTGGCCGTCCGCAGGGAGGCGCCGGGCACGCCGGGTGAGCCGGGTGGGCCGGGCACGCCGCGTGGGCCCGTGGTGGTCACTCTGGACGGCGACGGCGGGCCCGAGCACGTCGTCGCGGACGAGATCCTGGTCGCCGTCGGGCGGACCCCCGCCACCGGCGAGCTCGGCCTGCCCGCGGTCGGCCTGCCCGCGCGGGGCTTCGTCGAGGTCGACGACCGGATGCGGGCCACCGGCGTGGCCGGGGACTGGCTCTACGCCGTCGGGGACGTCAACGGCCGTGCGCTGCTCACCCACATGGGCAAGTACCAGGCCCGGGTGGCGGCGGACGCCATCACCGGCCGCCTCGACCCGGCGGGCCGGCCCGCCGCCGACCGCGCCGACCCGAGGGCCGTCCCGCGGGTGACGTTCACCGATCCGCAGGTGAGCGCCGTCGGCCGGACGGAGGCGACGGCCCACGCGGCCGGCCTGGATGTCCGTGCCGTCACCGTCCCGACGGCGTCGGTGGCCGGCTCGTCGGTGCGCGGCACCGACGCCGTCGGGACGTCCCAGATCGTGGTGGACACCGCCCGCCGGGTGCTGGTCGGGGCGACGTTCGTCGGCCACGACACGCAGGAGATGGTGCACGCCGCGGCCATCGCGATCGTCGGGGCCGTCCCGCTGGAGGATCTGTGGCACGCGGTGCCGTCCTTCCCCACGGTCAGCGAGGTCTGGCTGCGGCTGCTGGAGGCCTACGGTCTTTGACCAGCTCGGGTGCCGACACCGATGCGGGGCGGAACATCCGTCCTGGAACGTCGGGGGGCGGCGTGCCCACCGCGGGCGGGGGTCCCGCGGCGGGCCGGCTCACCGCCGTCAGGTGAAGATCGAGACTCCGCCGGGGCCGACGAGCAGGCCGATGACGATGAGCGCGATCCCGTACAGGATGGCGCCCCGGACCAGGGAAACGATGCCGGCGATCACCAGGATGACGGCGATCAGCCAGAGAATGAATTCCATCGTCGTCTGGTTCCTTACCCGAGGTCAACAAAACCTCCCCGGGACCTTCGGATCAGGCCGGGGCGGCGGCGCCGCGCCCCTCCCGCACCACCGGGCGGACGTCGGGAGCGCCCAGCCTGGCCGCGTCGGCGGTGTGGTCGTCGGCCTGCCGCTGTGACTCGAGCTCTGCGGTGACCCGGGCCCGGTAGTGATCGATCTCGCGCTCGACGGTGGCGGGGCTCCACCCGAGGACGGGGGCGATCAGCTCGGCGACCTGGGGGGCGGTCTCCAGCCCGCGGTCGGCCGTCTCGATCGAGATGCGGGTCCGCCGGGTCAGGACGTCCTCGAGGTGCAGCGCGCCCTCGTGCGACGCCGCGTACACGGCCTCGACCGCCAGGTACTTCGGCGCGCCGCGCAGCGGACGGCCCAGCTCGGCCCGGTCCGCGACGAGGGCCAGGACCTCCTCGGTGAGGGTGCCGTACCGGTGCAGCAGGTGCTCCACCCAGGCGACGTGCAGCCCGGAGTCGCGAGCCAGGCCCTCCCGGGCGTTCCACAGCGCCGGGTAGCCGTCCGCGCCGAGCAGCGGGACACGATCAGTGCACGACGGCGGCACCGCGCGGCTCATCCCGGCCGTCGCCGCGTCGACGGCGTCCGCCGCCATCACCCGGTACGTCGTGTATTTGCCGCCGGCGACCATCGTGAGCCCGGCGACCGGGCTGACCACGGCGTGCTCCCGGGACAGCTGCGAGGTGTCCTCCGACTCGCCGGCCAGCAGCGGCCGCAGGCCGGCGTAGACGCCGGTGATGTCCTCGGTGGTCAGCGGTGTGCGCAGCACCCGGTTGACGGTGTCGAGCAGGTAGGAGATGTCCGCGCTGCTGGCGGCCGGGTGCGCGAGGTCGAGGTTCCACTCGGTGTCGGTCGTCCCGACGATCCAGTGGCTGCCCCAGGGGATCACGAACAGGACACTTTTCTCGGTGCGCAGGATCAACCCGGTCGAGCCGTGGATGCGGTCGCGCGGGACCACGATGTGGACACCCTTCGACGCGCGCACCGAGAGCCGCCCGCGCCCGCCGACCATCGCCTGGATGTCGTCCGTCCACACCCCGGCCGCGTTGATCGTCTGCGCGGCGCGGACCTCCAGGTCGACCCCGTTCTCCAGGTCGCGCACCCGCACCCCGGCGACCCGGTCGCCCTCCCGCACCAGCCCGGTGACCTGGGCGCTCGTGGCGACCAGAGCCCCGTAGCGGGCGGCCGTGCGGGCGACGAACATGGTGTGCCGGGCGTCGTCGACCTGCCCGTCCCAGTACTGGATGGCGCCGACGAGCGCGTCGGGGCGCAGCGACGGGAACTCGCGCAGCGCCGCCTTGCGGGTCAGGTGCCGGTGCAGCGGGACACCCCCGCTGCGGGGGGCACCGCCGTCCCCGCCCGTGCGGGGGGCGATGCGCCCGATGCCCTGCCCGAGAGTGTCGTAGAGCAGCACGCCGCTGCCGATGTAGGCGCGTTCCCAGCCGTGATGGGTCAGCGGGAGCAGGAACGGGATCGCCCGGACGAGGTGCGGGGCGATCGTCTCCAGCAGCAGCGACCGCTCGCGCAGCGCCTCGCGGACGAGGGCGCCGTTGAGCTGCTCCAGATAGCGCAGGCCGCCGTGGATCAGCTTGCTCGACCGGCTGGACGTCCCGGCGGCGAGGTCGCGGGCCTCGAGCAGGGCGACCGACAGGCCCCGCGTGGCCGCGTCGAGCGCCACCCCGGCGCCGGTCACGCCGCCGCCGATCACGACGACGTCCACCGGCTCGGCGCGCATGCGCCGCAGCGCGGCTGCCCGGCTGGCCGGGTCGAGGCGGGCGGTACCGGTCATGGTGTGTGGATCCCCCTTCGACCGTGTCCTGTCCTGGGCGTCCTGTCTGGGTTGTCCCGGGTGCCCCCGGGCGTTGCCGACCCGCGGTGCGGACGGCTCCATCCCATCGTGCCGGCAGTTGGTGCGCACCGCTCACACTGAGGTGAACGGCGGGTGTCGATCGGGCGCACGGGGGTGCGGTTGGCCTCAATGATGCCCAGCCGGCCCGCCGGCAGGTCCGCTCCGGACAGTGGCGGTCGTCGCGACCGGGAACCCGTCTCCCTGTTCCCGCCCGGCGCCGCGTGTCGAGGCCCGGATGGGGCATGCTGGTCGGGCGAATCGATCTGCTGCCGTCGCACACCGTCGGGCGGGGGTGCCCGACCAGGGGGCCGCCCGATCCACGACCTGGCCCGGAGTGGTGATCAGATGGACCTGACCTTCAGCGCCGCGGAGGAGGCGTTCCGCGCGGACCTGCGGAGCTGGCTCGCCGGGAGCGTCCCCGCGGCGTGGCGGGAGCCGGGCTTCTGGGCGGGCGTCCCCGACGACGAGGGCTTCGAGCTGCGCCGGGAGTGGGAGCGCCGCAAGTTCGACGCGGGCTTCGCCGGCATCGACTGGCCCACCGAGTACGGCGGGCGCGGCGGCACCCCCGGCATGAAGGCGATCTACGACGAGGAGCTGGCGCTCGCCCGAGCGCCGGGAACCGTCAACCCGCTCGGGCTCGCCTTCCTCGCCCCGACGATCATGGCGATCGGCACGGACGAGCAGAAGCGCGAGATCATCCGTCCGCTGCTGCGCTGCGACGTGATCTGGTGCCAGGGCTTCTCCGAGCCGGACGCGGGCTCCGACCTGGCCGCGCTGCGGACGTCCGGCGTGGCCGACGGCGACGACATCGTCGTCAACGGCCAGAAGGTCTGGACGACCAACGCCGGCCACGGTGACCGGATCTTCACCATGGTCCGCACCGAGCCGGGCAGCCAGCGCCACCGCGGCCTGTCGATGCTGCTGCTCGACATGCACCAGGACGGCGTCGAGGTGCGGCCGCTGCGGCAGATGAGCGGGGCGACCGAGTTCGGCGAGGTGTTCTTCACCGACGCCCGGGTCCCCGCCCGCGAGTGCCTCGGCGGCCTGGGCAACGGCTGGGCCACGGCGATGCTGCTGCTCTCCTTCGAACGCGGCGCGTCGGGCATCTCGCAGTACACCGCCTTCCGGAAGTCCTACGACGAGATCGTCCGGGCGGCCCGCGCGCTGGGGCGGGACACCGACCCGGTGCTGCGCCAGGAGCTGGGCCGCCGGATGGTCGAGCTCGAGTGCCTGCGCTACCACGCCATGCACGTGCTCACCCAGGTGGAGCGGGGCGCCGACCTGGGCGCCGAGTCGTCGATGACCAAGCTGCAGTGGTCCGAGACCTACCAGGACCTGTTCGAGACCTTCGACGACCTGCTGGGCGCCGACGCGGCGGTCAGCACCCCCGTCGCGGGCCTCGACGTCTCCGCCCTGCAGTCGGAGGGGTTCTGGACCAGGTCGGTCACCATCTGGGGCGGTTCGTCGCAGGTGCAGCGCAACATCGTCGCCGAGCGGGTGCTCGGCCTGCCGCGCTGAGTCCGGAAGGGACCATCGAAGTGTTCTTTGCGCTGACTGACGAGCAGCGTGCCCTGGGCGAGACCGTCCGGGCCTTTCTCGCCGGCCGTTTCGACCTCACGGCGGTGCGGGCGGTGTTCGAGGACACCGCCGGTGACGGGCACCCGCTGGAGCTGTGGAAGTCGGTGGGGGAGCAGGGCTGGCTGGCCGTGTGCGTCCCGGAGGAGTTCGACGGGCTCGGCCTCGGGCTGCTGGACGCCCAGGTCGTCGCCCGTGAGCTCGGCGCGGGGGCCGTCCCGGGGCCGTGGCTGCCGACGGTGCTGGCCGGGGAGGCCGTCCGGCTCGCCGGGTCGGACGCGCAGCGGGCCGAGCTGCTGCCCCGCCTCGCCGACGGCGACCTCGTGGCGACGGTGGCCCTGCGGGGAGCCGGCGGGGCCTGGGACGCCTCCGGCGTGGCGGTCACCGCGCGCCCGGCGCCGGGCACCGTCGCTGGCATCGCCGCGGGGTCCAACGGGTTCGGGTCCGAAGGGGCCGGGGGCTCCGGCGAGCCTTCGGACTCCGGTGTGTTCGGCGGCTCCGGTGGTCTCGTCGGTGAGCTGTCCGGGACGGCGTCGCCCGTCGAGTATCTCGGGGTCGCCGACCTCGTCGTCGTCGCGGCGATCGAGCCCGGCCCCGCCGGCGCTGCTCCCGGAGCGGGTGAGGTGGGCCTGTACCTGCTCGACCCCGGCGCGGCCGGCGTCGCCGTCCGCCCGCTGGCCGGTCCCGACGGGACCACCCGGCTCGCCGCCCTGGAACTGGCCGGGGCGCGGGCCAGGCGGCTGCCCGGCTCGTCGGCGGCGGCGCTCGCCGACCTCGTCCGCCGCGGCGCGCTGCTCACGGCGGCGGACCAGGCCGGGGTCGCTCGCGAGGCGCTGACCAGGACGGTTCACTACGACCGGGAGCGGATCCAGTTCGGCCGCCCGGTCGGCTCGTTCCAGGCGCTCAAGCACCAGCTCGCCGACCTGCACGTCGCGGTCACGATGGCCGAGCACGCCGTGATGTACGCCGCGCACGCGCTCGACGCGGGCCTCGACGACCTGGAGCTCGCCGTCGCCGTCGCCAAGGCGAAGGCGAGCCAGGCGGCCCGGGACGCCACCGCGACGATGATCCAGTACCACGGCGGCATCGGGTACACCTGGGAGCACGAGGCCCACCTGTTCTACAAGCGCGCCCGCCGGATGTACGGGGCCTTCGGCGACCCTCCCGCCCATCTCGAGCGGGTCGCCGCGCTGACCGTCGACTCCCTGACCTGACAGCTCGGCGCTTCGCGGGCCCGCTCGATCGCGGGCCCGCTCGATCGCCGGCTCGGGGTCGGTCGGGCCCGGTCGGCCGGTGGCTCAGTCGACCGGCGAGCCGGAGGGGACGGCGCAGGCCGCCAGCACCTCGCGTGCCGCGTCGAGCGCCGCCGCGCGGTCGGCGGGGACGAGCCCGACGCGGGTCCGCCGGTCGAGCAGGTCGTCGGCGTCGAGTGCTCCCTCGTGGCGCACGGCGAACACCAACTCGGCGCGGGTGACCGCGACTCCGTCAGCGATCGGCGCGAGCAGCTCCGGGTCGCGTTCGGCCAGGGCCAGCACCGCCGGGGCCTGGGTTCCGTAGCGCGCCACCAGCCGGCGCGGCGCCGGCACCGTGGCGAGCACGCGGCGCGAGGCCGCCCCGACGAGGGGGAGCCGGTCGGTCCGGCAGGGCCCCGCGTCCAGGTCGGCCTGGGCGACGGCGGCGTCCACCGCGTCCGCCGCCATTCGGCGGTAGGTCGTCAGCTTGCCGCCCACCACGGTGATCACGCCGTCGGACCCGACGTGCACGGCGTGCCGCCGGGACAGGTCCGCCGTGCGCCCGCTCGGGCCGTCCAGCAGCGGGCGCAGCCCGGCGAACGCCCCCAGCAGGTCCGCGCGGTCGACCGGGGTGGCCAGCACGCTCGACACGACGTTCAGCAGCTGCGTGATCTCCTGGTGATCCGGCGTCGGCACGTCCGCGACCTCGTCCGTCGGGATGTCGGTCAGTCCCACGTACACTCGCCCGTCGCCCTGCGGCAGCACGAGGGCGTACCGGTTCCGCTCGCCGGGAATCGGCACCGACAGCGCCGTCGGCGTGCCGCCGAACGCCGCCGCAGGCAGCACCAGGTGGGTGCCGCGGCTGGGGCGGAGCCGCACCTCCGGGGCGAGCGCGGGCGCCCAGACCCCGGTCGCGTTCACCACGGTGCGGGCCCGCAGCGTGCACCGGGTGCCGGTCAGGGTGTCGAGCACCTCGACGCCGACCGGCTCCGGTGGCAGGCCGCCGTGCCGTGCCGCGCCGCCCAGGGCATACCCCGAGCTCCCCACTGACAGCACGCGGACCCGGGTCAGCACCCGGGCGCCGAACGCCGCCGCCGTCCGGGCGATCGTCACGACCAGGCGCGCGTCGTCGACGAGCTGGCCGTCCCAGTGGAGCAGGCCGCCGCGCAGCCCGGCCTCGCGCAGCCCGGGGACCATCCCGAGCGTCTCGACCGCCGAGAGCCGCCGCGGCGGCGGCAGTACCGTGCCGGGGGTCCGGGCGCCCCGCCGCAGCAGGTCCGCCAGGCCCATCCCGGCCCGGGCCAGCATCGCCGAGCCGGCGGGGACGTCCTCGGTGAGCGGCAGCACGATCGGCAGCGGGTGCACCAGATGCGGGGCGGTGCGGCGCATCAGGATCTCGCGTTCGAGCGCGCTCTCCCGGGCCAGCCCGATGTCACCGGAGGCTAGGTAGCGCAACCCGCCGTGGACGAGCTTCGAGCTCCACCGGCTGGTGCCGAAGGCCAGGTCGTGCGCCTCGACCAGCGCGACGGACAGCCCGCGCGAGGCCGCGTCGAGCGCCACCCCGGCGCCGGTGACGCCGCCGCCGACGACGAGGAGATCGACGGCCTCGCCGCCCGCGAGCTCGCCGAGCTCGCGGGCACGGCGGTCGGCGGTGAGCGACGAGCGGTCGAACGGTGTGCTCATGACGGCGCTCCCGGGTGCTCGATCGGCCGGATCTCGTCAACTGCGTCAGCAGCCTCGACGGCCTCAACGACGTCAACGGCCCTGACGGCGTCAGTTGCGTCAGCGGCGTCGAAGGCGGCCTCGGCTGTCTCGCCGGCGCGCGGGGCCAGGTAGCCGTCCAGTGTCAGGTAGAGCTCACGCGCCAGTGCCTCCTCGGTGATCTCGTCGCCCAGCGCGTCCGCGGAGAGAACGTACGACTGCACGACGAGCAGCACCATCCGTGCCTGGGCCGCCGGGTCACCCGCCCGGACGGCGCCGCCCGCCTGCGCCTCGCGCAGCTGCTCGCACAGCAGCTCCAGGACGAGCCGCTGGGTCGCGCCGAGACGCTCCAGGACGTAGGGGACCAGCAGCTCCGGGTCCGTCTCAATGATCTTGCGGAACAGCGGGTTCGCGCGGAAGGTCTGCGCCGCGGTGACCAGGTAGCGCACCAGGCCGGCCCGCGTGCCGGCGGCCAGGGACGGCTCGGCCGCCCGCGCCGCGGCCGTGACGATCCGGCCCCACTCGCGCGTCATCACGTCGCCGACAAGGGAGCGCAGGTCGGGCCAGCGCCGGTACAGCGTCATCCGGCTGACGCCGGCGCGCCGGGCCACGTCGGTGGCGGTCGTCCGACGTACGCCGACGCTGAGCAGCGACGCGGCGGCGGCATCCAGGACGGCCGCGTCGGCGCTCTCGCCGCGCCGGCCCGCACCGGGAGCGGTTCCCGGAGCGGGCCCGGAGTGGTCGAGGGGTAAGGCGCCGGCCCGCGCGGAGCCGCGGCCGGGCACCGGCAGGGTGTGGGGTGATGTCGGCCCGGTCACCGGCTGTCTCCCTCCCGCGGCTCTCGCCGCTCCCACCCGCCGAGGCGCTCCGCCCGCTCAGCCCTGGCTGTGCGCCCTGGCTGCGCGCCCTGACTGTGCCCGGGACGGGATCGTGTGACACTGTTACTCGAGTTGTCACAGCGTATCGACGATACCGCCTCGACCCCGGCGGAACGGATGCGAACGGATGAGGTGACGGCGATGACCACCGAGGCGACGACCCCGCCCGCCGATCCGGTCTGGTGGGGGTGGGGCGCCGCGGCCGCGCACCACCCGCTGCCGGGTGCCGTCCGCGACCTGCTCGGCCAGCTGGGCATTCCGTCCCGCCCCAGCGCGCCGGTCGCGCTCGCCGACATCACGCTCCCGCCGGTCCGCCTGCCGGGCGAGGTGCTGGACGAGCTGCGGGCCGTGGTCGGCGCCGGCCATCTCCGGGATGACCGCGAGGCGCGGGTCCGCCACTGCCGGGGCCGCTCCACCGTCGACCTGCTGCGGCTGCGGTCCGGGGACGCCTCCGACGCGCCCGACGCCGTCGTCGCGCCGCTCGATCACGACCAGGTCCTCGCGGTGCTGCGGATCTGTTCCCGCCACCGCGTGATCGTCGTCCCGTTCGGCGGCGGCACCTCGGTCGTCGGCGGCCTCACCCCCCGGCTCCCGCCGGGTCAGGCGCCCGACGGCGCACCCCGGTGGCACGGCGCCGTCGCGCTCGACCTGCACCGGCTCGACGGCCTCCTGCGCGTCGACCAGCTCTCCGGGACGGCGGTGCTGGGCGCCGGCCTGCGCGGGCCCGCCGCGGAGGCGCTGCTCGCCGAGCACGGCCTGACCCTCGGGCACGTCCCGCAGTCGTGGGAGTACGCCACGATCGGCGGGTTCGCGGCGACCCGGTCGAGCGGCCAGGCATCGGCCGGCTACGGGCGGTTCGACCAGCTCGTCACCGGGCTGCGGCTGGCGACCCCGGTGGGGACGTGGCAGCCGGGGCGGGGACCGGCGTCGGCGGCCGGTCCCGACCTGCGCCAGCTCGCGCTGGGCTCCGAGGGCGCGTTCGGGGTGATCACCGAGGTCACCGCGCGGGTGCGCCCGGCCCCGGCGCGGCGGCGGTACGAGGGCTGGCGGGTCGCGGACCTGGCCACCGGCCTGGACCTGCTGCGCGAGCTGGCCCAGCGGGACCTGCTGCCCACCGTCCTGCGCCTCTCCGACGAACTGGAGACGGCCGCCGGCCTGGCCAACGCCGTCAGCGCGGGCACCGATGTCACCGCCTCGGGCGGGTGCTATCTGGTCACCGGGTACGAGGGGAGCGAGGACGAGGTGACCGGACGCGCCGCGGAGGTCCGCGCGGTCCTGAGGGACGCCGGCGCCCGCCCGCTCGGCGAGGACGTGGGACGGGACTGGGCCGCCGGCCGCTTCCACGCCCCGTACCTGCGCGACGCGCTCCTCGACGAGGGCATCTTCGCCGAGACCCTGGAGACGGCCGGGTACTGGTCGGCGATCCCGACGCTGTACGCGGCGGTCCGCGCGGCGGTGACCGGCGCGATCGAGTCCGACGGGTCGCCGGCCGTCGTTCTCTGCCACGTCTCGCACGTCTACCCGGCGGGGGCGTCGCTCTACTTCACGGTCGTCTGCGCCGAGGGCCCGGACCCGATCTCCCGCTGGGACCGGGCGAAGCGCGCCGCCGGAGACGCGATCATGGCGAACGGTGGCACGATCACCCACCACCACGCGGTCGGCACGGACCACCGTCCCTGGATGCCCGCGGAGGTCGGCGAGGTGGGCGTCGCCGTCCTGCGCGCGGTGAAGGCCGTGCTGGACCCGGCGGGCATCCTCAACCCGGGTGTCCTCGTGTCGCCGCCGTCCGAGTAGCGCCGCCGTCCGGATACCGCGCACGGCCCACCGGGGTCGTCGATACCGGATCTCGCCGGGTAACGGGGCTTCGTGTGACGTCACGGACACATTGGGTATCGATCCAGGATGCAGACACTCGCCGCCGTCATCGTCGCCCTGGTGCTGATCTCGCTACCCATCCTGGCCGTCGCGGCCGTGCTCGCGGTCGTTTACCGCCGGGCGGCGCCCATCCGAGCCGCGAACGCGATCCCCGCCGCCCGCCCGGCCGGCGGGGACGCGGTTGCCAACCGTGCGGCATCCGGCGTCGGCCGGGCAGCCATCGGCGCCCGGCCGGTCGAGCGCCGTGGCGGCCGCCCGAAGCGGCCCCGCCGTCCACTGCTGTCGCGCCGCCGCCGCCGCACCAGCACCGCCAACCGCACCAGCACCGCCAACCGCACCGACCGCGCCGGCAGTCGGACGTCGTCCAGCTCGCGTTGAGGTCAGTTCTGGCCGGCCCGGGCCGTCGGGGGTGATGATTCGGGCGCGACCTTGCCGAACCGGTCGCATCGCGACACGGGGGAGGACATCGCGCGTCAGGATGGGCACATGAACAACGGCACGGCCAACGGCCGGGAGCCGGCGCCGCCGACCCGCGGGCTGATCGTGGTGGGGCCGGGTGCGGCCTTCGGTGGCCCGCTGCTGCGCCGGTTCGCCGAGGAGGGGTTCGCGCTCGGCGTGCTCTCGCGCTCCTCCGACACGGTGGCCCGGATTACCGCCGAGCTCGCCGCGGACGGCCACGACGTCACGGGCGCGGTCGCCGACGTCACCGACCAGGCGGCCTTCGGGGCGGCGACGCAGCGGCTCGCCGCCGCGATCGGTGGGCTGACCGTGCTGGTCTACAACGCCAAGCTGAGCATCCGTGGCACCGCGTTCTCGGTGCGGGCGGACTCCATGAACCAGACTCTCGCGGTGAACGTGACCGGGGCGCTGACCGCTGTCCAGGCGGCGGTGCCCCTGCTGGTGGACCGGCCGGGCGCCACCGTCCTGCTGACGGTCGCGGGCACCCGCAGCGAGCCGGCGGCGGGGCGTTTCGCGCTCGCGGTGGGCAAGGCCGGCCTGGCGGCGATGGGCGGGGCGATGGCTCCCGGGCTCGCCGCCCAGGGCGTTCGCCTGCGCACGGTGGTGCTGGACGGCCGGGTCGGGCTGTCCGGGCCGCTGCGGCCGGAAGCCGTCGCCGATCACTTCTGGCACGCGTTCGCGGCTCCGGGTGGGACGGCGTTCCGCCTCGCCGCCCCACCGCGCCGGCGCCGCGGCGCCGCCCAGCTCCCGCTGGAGGTCTGACCTGACGATGCCGCCGGCGGCCCGCAGGCTCCGCCCGGCCCCGCCCGGCCCCGCCCGGCCCCGCCCGGCCCCGCCCGGACATCGCCGGTTCTGGCGGCCCCGTCCGGCTCGGGTGGACAACGCACGGAAAACGGATCGAACGGGGCACTTCGCCGCGAGCCATGGAACAGCGCGTCACCGACGAATGTCCGGGTCGGTAATCCGACACGTACACAACACAGGTGATCGGACCCGACACCGCTGTCCAGCCGCCCCACGTGCGACCATCTTTTGATGGGCCGACGGTTCGGACGGCGGCCCGGCTGGTCGAAGGCTCGTGGTCGAGTGCTTCGGCCGTCGCCGTGCCGCCGACCGTCACCTCGTTTCCGCCGCCCGATCGGGCCCGTGCCGACCAGGCACGGGGCCCCGGGGCTGTGGGGCGATGCGTGCGGGGCCGTGCCGCCGGCCGGGCCACGCCGATCGTTGATCGGGGCGGTGGACGACTCGACATGACCGACTGTGACACGGCGGCGCCACGCCGGAGGCCCCGACGTGGCGCGGAGCGGGAGATGTTCCGGTGAACCACGGGCGCGGCGGGGACGGGCAGGAGCCCGCGGACGCCACCAATGTCATGCCCCCCGGGGGATCCGGCGGGGGCGAGGGCGGCACCAGGCCGACCCAGGACGTGCGGCGCCGCTCCCGGCCAGGAGCCCCGGCGGCCCCGCCGCCACCCGCGGACGCGTTCCGCCCGTCCGGTCCGCCACCACCCGCGGACGCGTTCCGCCCCGGCCGTCCGGTGCGCCCTGCCGACGAGCAGCCGGAGCACGATCACGTGCCCCCGATGACGGAGCCCACGCTCGGCGGGGCCATCGACGCGGTCCGGCGCGGTGCCGGGGCCCCCGGCGCGGCGGCGCCCGCTCCGACGGCACCCGTCGGACCGGGTGACCTGTGGACGGGGCCGGCCTCCGGTCAGTCCCCGCGGCCCGGCGCGACCGGCCCCCAGTACGGCCAGCCTGGTCAGGCCGCGGGCACCTACACCGACAGCGGTGGCCATGTCCGCCCGGTGCCCGGGAACGGTGGCTACGGGGAGGCCTACCCGGGCGCGTCCGACAGCGGGGGTCTGCCGGGCGGCCCCGGTGGTCCGCCGGGTGGCTCGGGCCCGGCGCCGGGCCCGGCTCCCGCTCGGCGGCGGCGCCGCGGGCGCATCCTCGCGATCGTCGTTGTGGTCCTCCTTGTGCTCTTCGTGGTGGGCGACCGGGTGGCGGTCGCGATCGCCAAGGACCAGATGGTCAAGCAGATCGAGGTCAGCGTCGCGGAGAGCCTGGAGCCCGGCGCGACTCCGCCGACGGTGAAGAACGTCACCATCGGCGGCTTCCCGTTCCTCACCCAGGTGCTGTTCGGAAAGTTCAAGGACATCGGCGTCACGATCGAGGGAATACCAACCCCCGGCCCGCGTATCTCGCAGGTCCACGCGAATCTCAAAGGCCTTCACGTACCGCTCGGCGACGCACTCTCCGACAACGTCGGCGAGGTGCCGGTGGACGACGTCCGGGCGACGGTTCGGATCAGCTATGACGACCTGAACACCTACCTCGCGAAGCAGGATCCGCCGGTTCAGGTCAACCCGGTGGACGGCGGTGACCGGGTCGAGATCTCCAGCCGGATCGACACCGGGATTCTCGGATCGCAGGAGATCGGTGGCGTGACCACCTTCGAGGTTCAGGACAACGCGCTCACCCTCGTGCCGTCGGAGCTGTCGCTGAAGGGCACGATCAACGCCAACATCCCGCTCCCCGCGGGTCTTCGGCTCGACTCGATCCCCATCCCGATCGCCGGACTGCCGTTCGACCTCAACATCGTCGCGGCGTCGACGGACGCCTCGGGCCTCTCGCTCACCGCGACGGCCAAGGACGTCATCCTGCCGGCCGCCCCTCAGTCGGCTGGCGGGCAGTGATCCACAAGATCGGGATAATTCGGGCGGATCGCCGCGTCGAGGGCTGGCCAGAGGCCCCGGCGCGGTGTCGTGGCCGCCGGGCCGCCCGGCGGCGCCGGGCGGTGGCGGGCCGCGGAGCTCCCGCGGCGGGGGGTGGCCACGGTGCCCCCCGCGGTGGCGTCCACGGGCACCATGGAGATCGCGGCGGGGGGGTGTCCGCGCGGGCCGCGGGCGCGTACGGTAGCGGGTCAGATCGGCGACAGAAGCTGCTCCCGGGTCTTCCGGGCGGGCATTGTCGGTGGTGCACCGATCCCGTCCTCGTCGCCGGTGCTCGTGCCGGACTTGCCACACTCGGTCACAGCTCCGCTGCCGGCGAGATATGAAAGGCACCGGGAAGTGAACGAACGACGCGAGGAGGGTTAGAGGTGTCGGCTCCAGAAACGGCTGAAGCGGCCCGTTCGACGGTGCTCGCGTCACCCGGGCTGGATCAAGGTCGACACCCGACGCTACGATCTGCGGCATCCCGCAAGATCGGTCAAGGTAGTGAGGATCCACCGGTGGTGGCACCGTTGCCCGTCCCGTCCGGAGACCGATCCGGACGATGTGCAGAAGAGGATTTCGGCGGGGCATCCCGGCCTGCGTCCCGTCGTGAAGGGGGAGAGTCGTGCAGACGACGTATCTGAGAGTCGTCACCGAGGCCGGTGCCGCCACTGTGCCGGCAGGTGAGCAGTTCATCATCGGACGTGCTCGGACCGCGGACTACGTCATCGCCGACAGTCGCGTCTCCCGGCGGCACCTGCTGGTCGAGCAGACCGGATCGGGCTGGTCCGTCCGCGACATCAGCTCCAACGGCACCTGGGTCGACGGCCAGCGGATGCCCGAGTCGGTGAGCGTACAGGGCGAGGTCCGGTTCCGGCTCGGCACTCCCAGCGGGCCCGAGGTCGTGGTCATGCCCGAGTTCCCCGCCGCGCGCGGCGGGTTCGACGACGAGCCCGAGTACGACCCGGCCGGCTACGACATGCAGACGATGCTGCCCGGCTCCAGCGGCTACCAGCCCCCGCGGCCCACCGCCCCGAACCGGGGCCAGGGCGGCGGGCGCGGCTCGTCGTCGCCGACCGGGCCGGCCGCCGGCGGCGGCCGTGGCGGCAGCGGCTACGACCCGGCGCGGACGCCGTCCGGCTCGACGAGCCTGGATCAGGAGCATGAGCGCCGGACGACCTACCGGCTCCGGCAGGGCACGATGTCGCTGGGCCGGGCCCGCGACAACGACATCGTCATCACCGACCTGTTGGCCTCCCGCCGGCACGCCGAGCTCTACATCAACCGCAACGGGCTGCAGATCGCCGACCTCGACTCGGCCAACGGCGTCTTCGTCAACGGGCGCCGCATCAGCCGGGCGAACGTGAGCCAGGGCGACGTGATCGCCATCGGCCACCACGTCTTCCAGCTCGAGGGCGAGCTGCTCGTCGAGTACCTCGACTCCGGCGACGTCAGCTTCGAGGCCGATGCCCTGAACGTCTGGGCCGGCGAGAAGCAGCTCATGCACGACATGACCTTCAAGCTTCCCGGGCGTGCGCTGCTCGGCGTGGTCGGCCCGTCCGGTGCCGGCAAGTCGACCCTGCTCAACGCGCTGACCGGGTTCCGCCCGGCGGACAAGGGCAACGTCCGCTACGCCGGCCGGGACATGTACTCCGAGTACGACGAACTGCGCCGCCGGATCGGCTACGTGCCGCAGGAGGACCTGCTGCACACGTCGCTGACCGTCCGCAGGGCGCTCGAGTTCGGCGCCGAGCTGCGGTTCCCGCCGGACACGACGAAGGCCGAGCGTCGGCAGCGGGTCGACGAGGTCCTCGCCGAGCTGGGCCTGACAGCCCACGCGAACACCCAGGTCTCGCGGCTGTCCGGTGGTCAGCGTAAGCGGACCTCGGTCGCCCTGGAGCTGCTGACCAGGCCGACCCTGCTCTACTTGGACGAGCCGACGTCCGGTCTCGACCCGGGCATGGACAAGAACGTCATGGAGTCGCTGCGCAAGCTGGCGGACGACGGCCGTACGGTCGTCGTCGTCACGCACAGCGTTGCCCAGCTCGACCTCTGTGACTACGTGCTGGTCCTCGCGCCCGGTGGCTACGTGGCCTACTTCGGCCCGCCCGGCGACGCCCTGCCCTTCTTCGGCGCGAAGGACTACCCGGACGTCTTCCTCACCCTCGAGGCGACCCCGGGTGCCGAGTCGGCGGCCCGGTTCCGGCAGTCGCGGTACTACGTCCCGGCGTCGATCACCGCGCCGTCGGCGCGGCCGGCGCCCGAGGACCTGCCGTCCATCCGGCAGCAGTCGGTCGTCTCTCAGCTCGTCACGCTGAGTCGACGGACGATGGCCGTCGTCGCCTCCGACAAGTCCTACCTACGCCTGATCATCGCTTTCCCGTTCCTTCTCGGGGCGATCCCACGAGCAATCCCCGGGGATCTGGTGGTGCAAGCGGACGGGCCCAACAGAGACGCCCCGACGGTCCTACTGGTCGTAACACTGTGTGCCTGTTTCATGGGCATGTCGAACTCGGTACGAGAAATCGTCAAGGAGAGACCGATCTATCGCCGAGAACGGGCGATCGGCCTATCCCGGACGGCTTATATCGGCTCGAAGGTCCTGGTTCTGACCCTGGTCACGACCCTGCAGGCCCTGGTGTTCACGACGATCGCCCTGGCCGGCCGCAAGATGGGTGAGGGGCTGTTCGGCTTCCCCTTCCTCGAGGCCGCGATCGCCGTGATCGCGCTGTCGCTCGCCTCGGCCATGCTCGGCCTGGTCATCTCCGCGCTGGTCGACAACGCGGACAAGACCATGCCGCTGCTGGTGCTCATCACCATGGCCCAGCTGGTCTTCTCCGGCGGTCTGGTTCCCGCGGAGGGGACGGCCGGCCTCGAGCAGGCCAGCTGGATCGCACCGGCCCGATGGGGCTTCGCCGCCCTCGCCTCGGTGATCGACCTGAACAAGATCTCCGGCTTCGGCACTCCGATCAACCCGGACTTCCCGGCCGACCCGCTGTACGACTTCACGAGCACCCAGTTCCTGATCGACCTCGGTGGTGCCCTCGCGGTGGGCACCGTCTGCGTGATCGTCACCTCGCTGCTGGTGCGGCGGATGGACCCGAAGACGGCGAAGCGCCGCCCGGCCGCTCCCGCCCGCTAGGCGCCAGCGCGGTCGCGGTCGCGCACACACGGCACGCTCGAAGGGGCGGTGCCCACCCTCGACCAGGGTGGGCACCGCCCCTTCGGCGTTCCGGCCGGCCGGTGGACAAGCTCGTACGGGATCTGGTCGTCCACACCGGCGGCCGGGGCCGGCCGGCGTGCCGCGTGGCGGCGCAGACTCGGGCGCATGCCGGACGTTCACGACCGAGTCGTCGCCCTGGCCCGGAGGCAGGACGACATGATCACCCGTAGCCAGGCCCGCGGGCTCGGCCTGTCCGACGGGGCGATCGCCGCCCGCCGGCGGGCCCACGGCTGGCACACCCCGATCCGTGGCACCCTCGTCATCCCTCCGGTGCGCGACCGGGTGCGTGCCCATGCTCGGGCCGCGCTCGCGGCCGCCGGCGGGACGGTCTGCCTACTGACCGCGGCCCGGCTGCACGGGCTCCCCGGTCTGCCACCCCAGGGCACGACCGAGCCTGTCGACGTCGCCTTCCCGGGCGGGGCCGCGTTCCGCGGCCGGCGTGGCTGCCGGCGTCACTGCATGGAGCTGGCGCCAGGCGAGACGACGGACCTCGCCGGCATCGAGGCGACAACCGCCCACCGCACGCTGCAGGACATCATCCTCCGCCTCGACCGCGCGATCTCCGTACCGATGCTGGACGCTCTCCTGCACCTCGGCTGGCCGAACGGTCGCGGTACATCCGGGGCGGCTCTCGGCGCGGTGCGTCCCTCGCCCGACTTCGTGGATCTGAAGGAGGCGGTGCTGCGTCGCAACGACGCGGGCGAGGGACCACCCGGCATCACCCGGTTATGGGACCTGGTGGACGGGCGCGCGGGTACCCCGCTGGAGTCGCGGGTGCGCCTGGCCCTGGCCGAGGCGGGCCTCGAACCGGAGGCGGTCCGGTGGGCGCCGCCCGGTCCGGCCACCGGCCGGGCCGGTGAGCGGGTGCATCTCGCCTGGCCGTCGGCCGGGCTGGCGGTGCAGACCTACGAGCTCGCGGCCCCGCCGGCCCGGGAGCGGCAGACCGCCCACCGGAGCCGGCTACAGGCGCAGCTGGCCGACCTCGGCATGAGCACCCTGTGGCTCACCTGGAGCGACCTGCACGATCCGGACCATCTGGCTTCGCGAATCCGGCGCCGCCTCGCCAGCTCCGGCCGGTGAGGTGTTCCTGACCAGGCCAGCCCGGGCAGGTGGCACTGTTCGTTCAGGGCTCCCCGCCGGAAAGCGTCCAGCAGGTCAGCACCACGGTCGTCATGAACACTGAACCAGGAAGAACCGTGGCCATGCCGCCCTGGCCGAACCCGAACACTCCGCCCAGCAGAACACCGACGAGCAGGTAGCGCGGACCGCGTCGCCACCACGGGTGGGGGCGGGGCGGCGGATCGTCGCGGTCGACGACGATCCTGCCGTCGGGCCCGAGGACGGCGTTGACGCCGGCACGTGGACGAAGCTCGATCCGCTTCGGCGGATGCCGCCGGACGCGGCCGACGGGCACGAGACGGACACCGCCCGGCAGGTCGACGGCGAGTGCTCCCACCAGCCCCGACGCTGACGATTCGCCCCGCACGGTCACCTCGGCCTTCTCCGGTATCTCCTCGATGCCCGGGTGCCACATGACCCGCTGCCAGGCGTACGGCACCGGACTTCCGAGCTCGTACAGCACGAGCCGGGTACTCGGATAATTGATCCATCCCCGCTGGGTGTATCGCCCGACCCGGGGATGGGCGACCATGGGACGGTCCGGTTGTCTCGCCGCGTATGAGAAGCGCAGGCCACGCGTTCCCCACCACAGCGGCACGACGACCGCGGCCGCACCGGCGTACACAAGGAAGAGGAATGATTCGTCGCCGCCGTGGCCCACTCCCGGCTCCGCGACAAAGCCCTGCGGCGAGGGGTCGGTCGGATCGTAGGCGACAGCGAACTTCTCGCCGACGTGGTACTGGGTGTCCACCTCCAGCCACTGCGCATACGTTCGACCGTCGATACCGGTCCAGCGGACCCGGATTTCGAAGTTCTTCTCGAACCGATCGTTGATCACCGTGCCTTCGACGACGACGGTCGCCCGGCCCCGGGCCACGTCGTAACGATGCGCACGCCAGGCGGCATAGCCGACTGTCACCGCGAGCCCCACCAGGACTACCGAGATTCCGAACACGGCGGCCCGCAGGACCGGTCGCCGGCCGAACCCGCGCTCACTCCTGGTCCTGGTGACGCCGGTGAGTCCTGCCATGTCCCGTCCCGCTCTCAGATCGGCTGCGACGGCCAACATGACCGTCTCTGTGTCTCATTTCGTTGGTGGTTGTCAGGTCGGCGGATATCACGTCGGTGAGCGCGGCGTCCTTCTCGGAGAATCGAAGAACGATTCACGGCGGCACTGCCAACGACAGAGACGTCGGCAGCTCATGGAAGGAACCGCGGGGGGAGTGGGCTACGGCCGGTCTTCGGGTTTGGACGCGGCAACGCGCTCAAGGACGACCAGAGGCCTCCAGGGAAGGTCTACTAACACGGCGGGGCACAACACAGCTCGCTCGCCGACCAGACTTCCCGGCACACCGGGGCAAATGTTATCGGTCCGCCACCGGGACCGCAAGTACCGCTGTCGAGGGGCTGAAACCGAAACCATCCCGAAAAGCGTGATCGCCTGACGCTGTGTCTCGCGTCAGGCGATCACGCTTTTCGGGATGGAGGTGGTCCTCCCGGTGGGAGGCGTGGGGCTTTGGTCAGCCGCTCGCCCAGCGGATGTGGAAGCCCGCGGTGCTGGTGAGGAGACGGTCCGCCGCGGTCGTGTCCGCCGGGTCCGTGAGGTAGATCCGGCGGAGCGGCGTGCCCCGCTCGCCGGTGAAACTCAGGAGCTTTCCGTCGGGTGAGTAGGCCGGATCCTGGTCCCGGCCCGGCTCGGCGGTGACACGCTCCACTGCCGAGCCGTCGGTGTTCATCTGGTAGATCTCAAGGTCACCGTCGACCTCGCGGCTGAAGGCGATCCGCTTTCCGTCCGGGGAGAAGGTCGGGTCGGCGTCCCGGTTGCCCTGGCCGTTGGTGATCGGCGTCGGCTGGGAGTCGGGCCTCGCCGGGATCGTCACGATGAAGCCGCGGTCGCTCTCCGTCTCGGACGACCAGTAGGCGATGAGCTCACCGCTCGGTGACCAGGCCGGGTCGGTCGCCTGGGGCTTGGCACCGAGGCGGAACAACCCGGAGCCATCGAGCGAGACCACATACAGACCCGGGTTCGGGAATCCGGACTCATCGGTCGTCGATCGCACGACGAGGAACTTGCCGTCCGGAGACAGCGATGGCCGGGCGTCGTCGGCGATCGTCAGCTTCGCCGCGGGGCCGCTGGTGAACAGCTTCACCGGGGACCCCGATCCGTCCGCCGCCACCGCGTAGAGGGCGTTGGGCGAGCCCTTGCGGAAGAAGACGACCGTCCGGCGATCCTTGCTGATCGAGGGCAGCATGTCGTTCTCGGCCGCGGTGGTGATCGGCTTGATGTCCGTGAGCTCCCCCTGCGCGGGGGGAACGCGGCCTGTGAACAGGTCGTAGTTGCCGTTCTGGTCGCTGGCGAAGACCATCGTGTCGAGGTCGAGCGGGGTTGCCGCCTGCGGAATCCCGGACGCGGCCCCGCCGCTGGCGGCGGCTGACCCGCTGGACGCGGTGGAGCTGTCGTTGCTGTCGTCGCCGCCGTTGGTCGCGATCAGGGTCGCGGCGACAACCACCGCCGCGACCGCCGCCGCGGCGCCGACGATTACGGGCGTCCGGCGCTTCTTGTCCGGCGCGCCGCCCGTGCCGCCCGTCCCCGGAGTGTCGCCGCCCTGCGCAGGAGGCGTCGGGCCGCCTGCCTGGGGGTGGAAGCCGCCCTGGGTGCCCGGGCGGCCGCCGACGCCGGTCGGCAGCCTGGTGGGGGCCTCGGTGCTGCTGTAGCCGGCGGGACCCTGGGTCCCGGCCGCGGTGGCCATCGTCGGGCCGTCCTCCGCCGGGCCGCTGCCGGGCACGGGCAGGTTCCAGCCCTGCAGGACGTTGGTGACCTCACGCGGGTCGATCGTGGCGTCGGCGTCCTCGCCGGAGTCGCCGAGCAGGCGGAGCATGAGCTGCTGCGCGGTCGGCCGGGTGGTCGGGTTCTTGCGCATCGCGTGCCAGACGATGGGGTGCAGCGCCGGGTCGACACCGTCGAGCCGCGGCTCCTCGTGCAACGCCCGGTAGAGCAGCACCTGCGCGTTGCCGTCCCCGAACGGGTAGCGCCCGGTGGCGGCGTAGGTCACCACACCGCCCCACGCCCAGATGTCGACGGCCGGGGTGACGGTTCCGCCCTCGATCTGCTCGGGGGACATGAAGGCGGGGGTGCCGAGCTGCTGGAGGTCACCGGTGAGGTTCGTGGCGGCGTCCAGCGCGCGGGCGATGCCGAAGTCGATGACGCGGGGCCCGAACGGTGAGAGCACGACGTTCGACGGCTTGAGATCGCGGTGCACGATGCCGGCCCGGTGGATCGCGGTCAGCGCCGCCGCCACCCCGACGGCGAGCTGCTCGAGATTGGCGTCGGCGAGCGGGCCGTTGCGGGCGACGAAACGCGAGAGAGTCTCGCCCTCGATGAACTCGGTGACCAGGTAGGGCTGGGGCGCGTCCGGGTCGGCGTCGAGGACCTCCGCCGTGCAGACGCGGGCGACCCGGCGAGCCGTCTCGGCCTCGAGCCGGAACCGGGCGCGGAACTCGGAGTCGTCGGCCACGTCGGCGCGGATCACCTTGATCGCGACGAGTCGGCCCTGCTGCGACTTGCCGAGGTAGACCGTGCCCATGCCGCCCTGGCCGAGCTTGCTCAGCAACTGGTACGAACCGAGTTCACGGGGATCGTCCGCGCCGAGCGGAACGGTCCTCGCCGTCACACCGGCATCCGATGACATCGAGCCCACCCTCACCTGCCGTGGCGGGTCGAGTGCCTCATGTGAGGATCGCCGCCGTGTACCGGAGTCTGTTCACTATCGGTAGATCACTACCACAGAATTGGGTCCGAGCGCCATTCCCGCGAATCGGAAGAGAATCCTGCGCAGTCGGCATCACTGTATGCGGGGGCGGTGGTGAAAGCGCACCCCGCCCGGCTGTCTTTGGGCGGACATGCCCGCCGGCGCGGGGTCGGTGTCGGTGCTCCGACAATGCTGTGCGATTGTTCCGGGTGGCGTGCCCGCGCGGCAGCCCACCGGGACGGCCACCGGCGGTGGGCGGGAACAGCCAGGTCCGGGCCGCCTCGACGGCCGGCGGAGCCACGTCGACAGCCCCGGACCCGGCGGGCCCCCGACCGTCGACGGTCTCCTGGCCGGAATGCCCGGCCCACCACCTCCTGTAACGCGTGCCCCGGATGCCTGTGTGTGCGCTGCCGGGCCGCGTGACGCCTGTCGTCCGGCGCGCGGCCGGTGGACGGGAAACGGCGTTCCGGTAGGTGGTGGGCCTTGAAACGAGAGACCGGCCGGACCCGGGCGAGAGGAATGCGCTCGGGGCCGACCGGTTCGCGAACAGGCGTGCGAGAACTATGTCACGATATGTACGCCGTAGCGTGCCGCGACGTTGTTCCACAGCTCGGCGTACGAGGTGGTTCCGTTACCCGCGATGACGTGCCCGCGGATGTGCTTGTCGGTGCCGCTGGTGGAGCCGACGAAGAACGGCGAGCCGGAGTCGCCGCCCTGTGGGAGGACACCGCCGGTGAAGGCGGCCACGGGCGACTTGCAGCCGCTGCTGGTGCAGACGGTGGCCGTGACGCTCTGCACGGTGTGCCCGCAGTTCTCACCCGTCGTGCGGCCGCTGTGGCAGTAGTTGGTGAAACCGACGACGGGATTGCCGGCGCCGGCGACGTGGTAACCGGTGCTGCTGTTGACGCCGCCGCCGTAGATGAACGATCCGTACGACTGACCGCCGAGCAGCTCCATGTCCTTGCTGGGCAGACCGTTGTCGCTGACGACGCCGAAGGTGCGGTTGCCCAGCTCCGTGACCTCGGTCGCGCCGTTGGACGCGCAGTGCCCGGCGGTCACCTGGTAGCGGGTGTTCGCCGAGTTGGCGACGGTGTAGCCCGAGGAACAGATGGCCCCACCGGACCTGATCCCGGCGCCACCCCAGAATGCGGGGATGTCGTCGCGCCGGCTGAACAGGTCGGTGACCTTCCCCTTGCGGACCACGACCTGGCTCGCGTCCTTGCCGAGCAGCGCGGCCACGTCCCGCGCGGGGGCGTCGGTCTCGACGATGACCTTGCCCAGGTCGGGGTCGGCGTAGACGCCGAAGGTGTAGGAGGTGCCCTTGGTCTGGACGAAGGAGACGACCTTCGACCCGACCGTGCTTGAGGTCGCGGCCAGATCGGCCGCGACCTGGTCCGTCGCGAAGGTGGCATCCGCGGCCGGAGCGGCCACCGCGTTGTCTACCGCGATGGTCGCCTTGCTGTCGCCTGACGAGTTCGCGGCGTACACCGGAATCGTGCTCGCTATCACGGTGAATCCGGCCATCGCCAGGCCGGCTCCGCCCCAGCGGAGCCTCGATCTGGAATTTCTCACCTAGTACTCTCCGAAAATCTGCAGAACGATTGTCGGATGCGTTCAGGTTGTCTGCTCACCTGGTGCATCTCTCCGAATCACTGGAGATCGTCGGCACAGTACCGAGGTGGTTCGGAGCGTCGAGGCTTCGACGCCTGTCTCCTTCTTGACAAGGAAAGCCGCACAAACAGCGCGTTGTGCGGTGATGTCCGCGGCTAGTAGTCCTCGACCTTTTCCCGCCGGATCTGGACGAGATCGGCGTCGGCGCCGACGAGTTGGTCCGTCACGTTCGCGGGGGCGTCGGTCTCCAGGATGACCCTTCCTATCCCGGAATCGATGTAGACCCCGAAGGAGTACGAGGTGTCATGGGCCTGGGCATAGGCCGTGACCCGGCGTTCTATTTCCGCCGAGACACGGCGTAGGTCTTCCGGGTCCGGGCGTGGTGTGGCATCTGTGTCGGCCGCGGGAGGGGAATCGGCCCCACCGCCCGGGCCGCGCACCGGACCGGGCTGGCACGCGGCCCCGGTCGCCGCCAGAACCGCGAGCAGAAAGCCGAGGCCACCGCGGCGGAAAATCGGCCTGAACCGTCCCATGGAATGTCCTCCTGCGGGTCGCCGGGGTGATGTCGGCACGGTGATTGTCGTCGCCCGGCGGCCCGCTTCGGCGCAGCGGCGGGCGTGGAGGGACCCACCGGCCACGGACCGTTTCACCTGCCGCAGCCGCGCTGATGTGTCGGGTACCTGATGATCTGGCCTGGTACGTGCATGCCCGGGGTCTCTGTGCGGGTGCACCCGCAGTTGTGCCATTCTCGGCAACGACATACCTCGCGCCCGGATGGGGTGGGCACGGCCGCGGTCGCGAGCGCCGACGACGAAAGGGCTGGACGCGTGCCGCGTTTTAGTCGGGCCACGGTGACCAGTGCGGTGCTCGCCGTCCTGGCGCTGATCACCGCGGTGACGCTCGTCACGCTCGCCGCCGTCCGTGATGATTCCGCCGCGTACGCGGCCGGCGGGCCCGGTGAGGGCGGGAACGGCGGTGCCGGGAACGGCGATCCCATCGGCCCCCGCTGGGGTTTCCTGCGCTCCGACGTCGTGTCGCCCGCGGCTCCGCTGGAGCCCCCCGACTCCGCCGCGGCCGGGAGCTGGCAGGTCGTCGACGCCCTGGCCGAGGCCCGACCGGTGATCTCCCGTACGGCCGTGGGCCGGTACAGCGTGGTTTTTCCCGGCCTGGGCGTGTCGCGGCGGCGCGGAGTCGCCCTGGCGACCGCGATCGGCGGGCCCGCCGCGGCCGGCCGAACCGGCACCGGCCCGAACCCAGCCACGACCGGCGCCGCGGATGCCGACACCGACGCGCCGTCCGGTGCCGTCACCGACGCGGCCGCGCCGGCCCACTGCCACATCGTCGACTGGGACGCGGTGGCGCCACCACCGGGCGAGCCCGGCGCGGTGACCGGCGCGCGATCGGCGTCCGGGCCGCCCGAGCGGCTGGACGAGCGCGTCAACCTGGCCTGCCGCCGTCCGTCCGGTGACTTCGTCGACTCCCGGTTCAGTCTTCTGTTCACCTACGTGCCCGAGGGCTACCGACCACCGGTCGGGGATCCTCCATATGCGTACGTGCACCTCGACCAGGGCGGCCGCGCTGACTCCCGGCCCCGCGACGCCTACAGCGTGTCCGGGCCCGGCATGGTCCAGGTCCACCATCTCGGCACCGGCCGCTATGCCGTCGACCTGGTCGGGTCGGAGTTCGTCCGCCCCGGGAACAACCTCCAGGTCAACGCAGCTGGTACCTCCGCCGCCGGGTGCAACGTCCTCGGCCGGGAGGTCAAGGCCGACCGGCAGTCCGTCCTGGTCGGCTGCGCCGACGGCACGACGTTGGCGGACACCCCGTTCGTCCTGCTGCACACCGACCGGAACGCGCTGGTGCCGACCGGCGCGAGCGACTTCGCGCAGTTGTTCACCGGCATTGTCCGCGACGGCGGACCCCTCGAGCCGGCGCCGCTCGGGGACCCGGTCGACGCCTGGGCGCGCTACTCGGCGAACAGCGCCGGGTCGGTCAACACGGTGCGGCGCACAGGAGTCGGCGTCTACGAGGTGGTCCTTCCCGGCGTCGCCGGGACGCCCGACCACCTCAGCGTGACCGCCTACGGCGAACCGACCTCGAGGTGCTCGGTGGACAACTGGACGTCGGGCTTCAAGCCGCGCGACGTGACCGCCACCGTCCGGTGCGTCGACGGGTCGGGCCGCCCGGTCGACAGCCACGCGAGCGTGGCCTATGTCAGTGCGGCGAACCTCACCGGCGGCTGACGCGCCCTCCGGCCGGACCACCAGACGCAGTCGATGCCCCCGACATCGCCCCCGTTACCGCGTCGGCGGTCCGGCCTACGCCAGATTGAAGACCGCTTCACGTCGGCAGACCCCGTATGTTGCCGGGATTCCGCGACTCAATCCGGTAAATCCGTGCGCCGTGCGGCTCCGACCGCCGCCATCCGCGGATCAGGAGAGGCGCATTCCGGAGATGGCCCGCGCGACCACGAGCCGCTGGATCTCCGACGTCCCCTCGAAGATGGTGTAGATCTTGGCGTCGCGGTACATGCGCTCCACCGGGTGCTCGCGGCTGTAGCCGGCGCCGCCGAGGATCTGCACCGCCTTCTCGGTCGCCCACACCGCGACCTCGCCGGCCTTGAGCTTCGACATCGAGCCCTCCCCGGCCTCGAAGCGCCGCTCGTTGCGGCCCATCCACGCGGCGCGCCAGATGAGCAGGCGGGCCGCGTCGATCTCCATCCGCATGTCGGCCAGCGCGAACGCGACGGCCTGGTTGGTGATGATCGGACGTCCGAACTGCTCGCGGTGGCGGGCGTAGTCCAGCGCGTACTCGTAGGCGGCCCGGGCGATGCCCACCGCCTGCGCGCCGACCGTGGGGCGGGTCATCTCGAAGGTCTGCAGGGCGGCCTGGCCGGCGGAGCGGGAGCCCTCGCGGGCGCGGGCGAGCCGCTCGTCCAGCTTCTCCTTGCCGCCGAGCAGGCACCGGCCGGGCACCCGGACGTCGTCGAGGAAGACGTCTGCGGTGTGCGAGGCCCGCAGGCCGAGTTTCTTGATCTTCCTGTTCCCGGTCAGCCCGGGGGTGCCGGGCGGGACGACGAACGCGGCCTGGCCGCGGCCGCGCAGCGTCGGGTCGACCGAGGCGACGACCACGTGGACGTTCGCGATGCCGCCGTTCGTGATCCACGCCTTCTGGCCGTTGATCACCCATTCGTCGGTCGCCTCGTCGTAGCGGGCGCGGACCCGCATCGACGAGACGTCCGAGCCGGCCTCGGGCTCGGACACGCAGTACGCGGCCACCTTCGGGTCGGCGGCGTCACCGAAGCACTGGGGCACCCATTCGCCGAGCTGGTCGAACGTGCCGGCCGACGCGATCCCGGCGACCGCCAGCGACGTTCCCATGATCGACATGCCGATGCCCGCGTCGCCCCAGAACAGCTCCTCGGAGAGGAGCGGCAGGCCCAGGCCGGTCTCCTCGGCCCACAGCGTGGCCAGCGTGTCGAAGTTGTAGAGGCCGATCTTGGCGGCCTCCTGGATCACTGGCCAGGGAGTCTCCTCCCGCTCGTCCCACTCGGCCGCCGCCGGGCGGACGACGTCCGCGGCGAAGCCGTGCACCCACCGCCGCAGCTCAGTCTGCTCGTCGGTGAGGTCGAGGCTGAAGCCGCTCACTGGTTTCCTCTCGTTGCCCCGGCCGTCCGGACCGGTACGTGTCGCGCCGATGGGTCCTACATTCTCCCTTGACGATCCGTCGGCCGCAGCGTCGGGCGGTGCCGGGCGGTCGAACAGGCGGTGACGAGAGCGAGGCGGGATCATGGCCGATCTGCCGAACATCAACAGCACGCTGGACGCCGAAGAGCACGACCACGACCACGACCAGGCTTACGAGCGCGACGAGTACGACGAGTTCGGGCTGCTCCACGAGAACGCCGACGAGCTGGGCATCCCCTATCAGGGCCGGCCGGACGTCACCCGCGGCCACGTGGAGGTCGAACCCGGGCGGCGGTTGAGCCACATCCGATGGGGGACGGCCGACCCGGAGATCGTGTTCCTGCACGGCGGCGGTCAGAACGCCCATACCTGGGACTCGGTCGTGCTGGCCCTCGGCCGGCCCGCGATCGCCTTCGACCTGCCCGGTCACGGCCGGTCGTTCCGGCGTCCGGACCGGAACTACGGCCCGTGGGCGAGCGGCGCGGCGGTGGCGACGGCGCTGGGTGAGCTGGCGCCGAACGCGGCGGTCATCGTCGGTATGTCCCTCGGGGGCGCCACCACCATCCACCTCGCCGCGACCCGGCCCGACCTGTGCCGGCGCGCGGTCATCGTGGACGTCACCCCCCAGTCGGCCGACCGGAGCCGGGCGATGAACACCGCGGAGCGCGGCGCGGTGGCGCTGGTCGGCGGCCAGCCCACCTACGACTCGTTCGAGCAGATGGCCGACGCGGCGGTCCGGCTCAGCCCGAACCGGCCGGCCTCGGGCGTCCGCCGCGGCGTGCGGCACAACGCCTACCAGCGCGCCGACGGCCGGTGGGCGTGGCGCTACGACCTGGGCGGCCCCGGCGCGACGACCGAGGTGACCGGCATGGACAGCCTGTGGGAGGAGGTGGACACGATCACCGTCCCGCTACTGCTCGTGCGCGGGGCGCTGTCCCGGTTCGTCCATGATGACGACGTCGAGCAGTTCCGCCGCCGTCTGCCGGCGCTGCGCTCCGTCGTGGTGGACGGCGCCGGCCACGCGGTGCAGAGCGACCGCCCGCACGAACTCGTCCGCCTGATCCGGGAGTTCGCCTTCGCCTAGCGCGCCGGTGGTTCCGACCGCGGGCCGCCGCGGTGCCGGCGCGGTGCCGGCCCCTGCGCTGGCGCGGCGCCGGCAGGCGGGCCGGGAGTGCGGGGGACCGTCGCGGGTAGCCCAGTCTCATGGCTGGAACTGACACCGGTGCGATCGTGCGTGAACTGCTCGCCCGGCACGGCCGCACGTACGCCGAGGAGATCGACGTCGACGTCCCCGCCGACACGGCTGAGTCGATGTTCGGACTGCTGGTGTTCGCGCTGCTCGCGAGCGCCCGCATCCGCACGCCGATCGCCGTCGGCGCGTTCCGTGCGCTGCGTGAGCAGGGGTGGACGTCCGCGGCCGCCCTGGGTGAGGCGTCGTGGGCGGACCGGGCCCGCGTGCTCAACCGCAGCGGGTACGCCCGCTACGACGAGAGCACCTCGCGCACGCTCGGCGACGCCTGCGCCTACCTGCTCGACACCTACGACGGCGACATCCGGCGCCTGCGCGACGCGGCGGAGCGCACCCCGGACCGCGAGCGGGTCCTGCTCCAGAAGATCAAGGGGATAGGGCCGGTCGGCGCGGACATCTTCCTGCGCGAGGCCCAGGCCGCCTGGGACGAGCTGGTGCCCTACGCGGACCAGCGGGCGCTGGCGGCGGCGGCCGAGCTGGGCCTGCCGACCGACCCGCGGGACCTGAGCGACCTCGTCGAACGCGAGGAGGTACCGCGCCTCGTCGCGGCGCTGGTGCGCACCCGGCTCGAGCACGACGCCGACGACGTGCGGCAGGCGGCGGCCCCCGGCGGGTGACGGCCTCGGCACCACGGACAGGCTGCCCGGGACCGGGGCCCAGGCCGCTGAACGGACCTCAGCGAGGGAGTGAACAGCATGACGAATCTCGGTCATGACGCGGGCCGCCGTGCGGACACCGCGCGCCAGGTCGCGTTCCTCACCGCGAAGGAAGGCGTTGAGCAGGTCGAGCTGACCGGACCCTGGCGGGCCGTGCGCGACGCCGGGTTCACCCCGGTCCTGGTCTCGACGGAGGAGGGGACGGTCCAGGCGTTCCACCATCTCGATCGTGCCGACACCTTCCCGGTGGACGCGACGGTCACCAGCGCCGACCCGGGTGACTTCGACGCGTTGGTGCTTCCCGGCGGGGTGGCCAATCCGGACACCCTGCGCTGGCAGCCGGGCGTCGTGCCGTTCGTCCGGACCTTCTTCGACCGTGGTCTTCCAGTGGCCGTGATCTGCCACGGCCCGTGGACGTTGATCGAGGCCGACGTCGTCCGGGGCCGGCGGGTCACGAGCTGGCCGAGCCTGCGGACGGACCTGCGCAACGCCGGTGCCACCTGGGTCGACGACGAGGTCGTGATCTGCCGGTCGGGGCCCAGTCCGCTGATCAGCAGCCGGCGGCCGGGTGATCTGCCGGCTTTCGAGTCCGCGCTCGTCGGTGAGCTGGCGCCGGCGCACGTCTGAACGCGGCCCGGCGGGCTCCGCCGCGCGGCGGGCACGGCGACCGTCACCCCGGCCGTCGGCCGCGCGGCGCCGCGCTGGACGTAGCCTGGGTGGCCGAGGAGAATCCGCGCCCGATCCGTCCACCGGCAGCCGCGTGCCGTCCTTCGGGGTCGGTTGGTGCCGGGCCAGCGTTGGCCCGGTGACCTCCCGATGACCTCCCGGGGAGCGGCCGGCGCCGTGGCCGGCGAAGGCGCCCGTCCGGGAGACGCGGCAGGTCGACAGCGGGACACGTCGTGGTGCGCGCTTCGGCGGGCGGGATGATCCGGGTGTGGCGGGCTGTTGGCGCCCGTGTACCCGCACCGGGACCTCCTCCCGGCCCGCCTCCCGCCTCCCGCCACCCGACCCGAAGGGACATCCGGTGCCGACGACACGTGACGGAGAGCTCGCCCGTGAGCAGGCCTACGTCGACACCCTCTACGGCCGGTTGGACGAGGTCCGGGAGACCACCAAGGGACAACTCCGACAGGTGCTGCTCGAGGCTGGCACCGGCACGCCGCAGTCGATCGTGGAACGCGACGTGTTCGCCGCGACGCATGCCGACCGGCTGGCCCGGCTCGACGCCGCCGAGGGGCGGCTGTGCTTCGGCGCGATGGACCACGCGGCCGGGGGGCGCACCTACATCGGCCGGATCGGGCTGACCGACCAGGAACAGGAGCCGATCCTGGTCGACTGGCGGGCGCCCGTGGCCACCGCGTTCTACCAGGCGACCATCGCCGATCCGCGTGGCCTGACCCGCCGCCGCCATCTGCGCACCCGCGGTCGGCGGGTCACCGGCCTCGCCGACGACCCGCTCGACCCCCGCGCCTACCTCGCGCAGGCCGGCGCCGCCGGCGGGGGGGGGGGGGGGGGCCCCCGCCCCCCGGCGGGGCGGGCGCCCCCCCCGCCCACGACCTGCGCCGCGGCCAGTGCCGTGATCAGTCGTTGAGGGAGGCCGGCTCGGCGTTCCTGATGCCCTGCCGGA
>NZ_JALKFY010000360.1:0-235 GCF_023242985.1 Frankia sp. Mgl5
TCTCTGTTCTCCCCTGACATTATATACTATCTTCCCTCTGCTTACGAGGGCTTGATCGGGGAAAAAGTGAAAAGGCGGGCTATTCCCCCTGCTGCATGGACTCCGCCAATTGGTCCACCGGAGCGGCTGCAGGGTTTTGGTCAAAAGCCCACTCCTCCTCCAGCGGATTAAGCGCGGTGCCTGCGATCGGCATTTCCGCCTGCATATCGACCGCTTCCGCCAATTCGCCCAGATC
>NZ_JALKFY010000361.1:0-235 GCF_023242985.1 Frankia sp. Mgl5
ACGGAATATTACTGGCACTGGGATTTAAAAGGAACGGGTCTGGATGTCTGGCAGTACCGCAAAGTGATGGAAAAAGTAATGGGCAGTGTCGGCATGACTTGGATGGCCACCGATGACCCCGAGATCTGCTCCCATCCGGCCAACTGCTTGATGGCCCTGATTGGCAAAAACGTGCCGCAAGAGAGCATCATGGCCTTTGACGCGATTCGCTTACAAACCCGCTTTCTTTATTAAT
>NZ_JALKFY010000362.1:0-234 GCF_023242985.1 Frankia sp. Mgl5
TCTGCGGCCTGCTGTACAACGAACCTGAGGTTGGACAACTGCTGAAAGAGATGGCTCCCTTCTCCGTCTTTCTATTTTTCCAGGCACCGCTTGCCTCCGCGCTGCAAGGCTTGGATCACGCCAGCGTGGTGATGCGCAACACCCTGATCGGGGCAATCGCCAAAACGGTTGCCATGCTGCTGTTGACGTCCCAACCCGCTTTCGGCATTCACGGCGCAGTAATCGCTCTAAACC
>NZ_JALKFY010000363.1:0-234 GCF_023242985.1 Frankia sp. Mgl5
TTCAGGATGGGTACACCCTGTTAATTCTTTCTGATCGGGGAATATCAGAGAAATGGGCCGCCATTCCCGCTTTGTTGGCGATTAGCGGTCTCCATCATCATCTGGTACGGACCGGAACACGTACGAAAGCGAGCCTGATCCTGGAATCGGGGGAACCTCGCGACGTCCATCAGTTTGCCATGCTGATCGGCTACGGTGCAGATGCTGTCAATCCTTACCTGGCAATTGCTACCT
>NZ_JALKFY010000364.1:0-233 GCF_023242985.1 Frankia sp. Mgl5
TCTTTAAACAGAGGCACCGTCGCGTTTAAAAATGAAGAAACACCAAAAATGAGACCGATAATGAGACCGACTCCCCATCCTTCCATAATCCCGCCGATTACCGCCGGAATGTGCATGATGGTTGCATTTCCCGCCGCGGTGGGCACCGGAATATAACCGAGTCTGGTGACCCCGAGCAGGATTGCGATTGCCCCCAACACGCCGGCAATCACGATCTTGCGCACCGTAAGACC
>NZ_JALKFY010000365.1:0-233 GCF_023242985.1 Frankia sp. Mgl5
TCCCCGGACGGATCGCGCTGGGGAACCACGTCCCCGCACACATACAGCCGCTCCGTGCCCGCCTTCGCAACGTACTTCCACTCATGGTCCCAAGGCAGGCGATAGCCCGTGGCGGCCAGAAAGCGCTGGGCTTCCTCTTGCTGCCATCACTTGTCATTCCTTGGGGTTTTTTGATCATTGTCACATAACGATAAATGCATCATGCTTTTTATAAAAACGTATCGCATTTATAT
>NZ_JALKFY010000366.1:0-233 GCF_023242985.1 Frankia sp. Mgl5
GCTTACCCAGCGGGAGATCGTCAAGAATCTCGGATTCCTGCACCAGGATCCGGAACGTCAGATTGTACTCGATACGGTTGAACGTGAAGTGGCGTTTGGCATGGAGAACATTGGACTGCCGATGGCACAGATGAAATCCCGTCTGGCCGAGGTTAGTCAGCTGTTCGGGCTGCGGCCTCTGTTGCATAAAAGAACGGCTGAGGTAAGCGGAGGGGAAAAACAGCGAATTGCGC
>NZ_JALKFY010000367.1:0-233 GCF_023242985.1 Frankia sp. Mgl5
CCTGCATCGTCCCATAGACGGAAGAGGAGGATGATACGATGATCTTGTTGAGAGTGGGAACCTTGGCACACGCTTCAAACAGCTGCTGAGTCGCAACCAGATTATGCTGGACATAATCGGCAAAGGTCTTCCCCCAGCTGGACCGGACCCCCGGCAACGCAGCCAGATGATAAACGCTGTCGATTCCCTTTAACCAGCTTTGCCAATTACCCGTTTGCAGCGGGGTAGAGTGG
>NZ_JALKFY010000368.1:0-233 GCF_023242985.1 Frankia sp. Mgl5
GTTTCAGATCATCGGTATTCGACCTGATGAAATCGGCAGCGAGCATTGCCAGGAACGACTGAAGCAGGTGGATATCGCGGCAACAGCGCAAAAGCTGGAGATTGGGGAGCCTACCTTGCAGGATATTATCGACAGCTTGCTGCGCCCGGGCCGTGACCCACGTGATGAGCTGCCAAAACCGCTGTTGCACAAAGATGTGCTGAAGCTCTCCGATCTAAGCAAGGGAATGAAGC
>NZ_JALKFY010000369.1:0-233 GCF_023242985.1 Frankia sp. Mgl5
GCCAAGGCGTTGGCGAATCGTGAGTGCAATCCTCTGGAGCACTTCTTCCCATTTGCGATGATACTCGACGTCGTCTGCTCCATGCCCGACTAGCAGCAATACCTCGGAAGAAGGGATAACGGAAAGCTCGCGAACCCGCTCCAGCAAAATTTCCACGATCAGCGGATGATCGTCCATCGGTGAGCAGTAAACGATCTCGGCGCTTGTCTCGATCCGCCCGATCTCTTCTGCCA
>NZ_JALKFY010000816.1:0-32751 GCF_023242985.1 Frankia sp. Mgl5
CTGATACTGTTCGCCCGCCCCCGCCGGTAAAACCCCAGCTCAGCAAGTGTCGTCCCCGCACGCGCGGGGATCTTCCCTCGGCGGCGTCGCGCGGGATCGCTTGGTGATCGTCGTCCCCGCACGCGCGGGGATCTTCCCCTTGTCATCCGACAGCCAAGGACTGTCAGGTTGTCGTCCCCGCACGCGCGGGGATCTTCCCGCGGGGCCCGGCGCGGTGGACGCCGCCGGCGGGTCGTCCCCGCACGCGCGGGGATCTTCCCGACGCCAGCGTGTCCTCGCTGATCCGGTACTCGTCGTCCCCGCACGCGCGGGGATCTTCCCGGCCGCCGCTGCCCACCTGGCCACGCGCTACGGTCGTCCCCGCACGCGCGGGGATCTTCCCCACTCCCCGTCGCGCGTGATCGCGGCACGCCAGTCGTCCCCGCACGCGCGGGGATCTTCCGACCTTGATGTCGCTGTACTGCGAGGCGAGGATGTCGTCCCCGCACGCGCGGGGATCTTCCGTGGCGCCGCGCGGTGTCAACAAGGGCGTGGCGGTCGTCCCCGCACGCGCGGGGATCTTCCGTACCGCGAGGAGAAGACCTTCCGCGCCCGGCTGTCGTCCCCGCACGCGCGGGGATCTTCCCTGCGTGTGCAGCGCGCCGCCGTGTCCCCAACTGTCGTCCCCGCACGCGCGGGGATCTTCCGAGGCGGCCTGTGGTGCGTCTACCAGACCTGCCGTTGTCCCCGCACGGCCGGCATCATCCCCACGCGCCAGTGGGGGTGCTCCGGGCCCGTGACGGCAACCGGTGCCGCCACCAGGGGTCCTCCCTACGCCTGTGGGGGTGGTGGATCTTGGTGTGGGGCTTGCTTGTGGGCCTGGCTCGGTTCAGCTGGTGGTTCGCCGAGTGGACGGGCTGGGCAGTCGTCCGGGTGGCCGTCGGGGGTGGATGTGGATGGTCGGGGGCGGCGGGTGCCGTCCCCGACCATCGGTCGTCATCCGGATGTGGTGTGCCGTCGGCCGGTGGGGGCTGTGCGGCGTCGGCGGGGTGCCGGTGCGGTGGTGTTTCCGCTGGTCGACGCCCTGAGACCATGGTCTGTGATGGATATCACAGGGCTGGGGATGGTCGGGTAGCGGTTCGCATTGTGGTCAATCCGGTCGACCACGTAGGGTGACTATGTATCTGACCTGGGTAAATGCGGTGCCGGATAGATCGTCCGGCACCGTTTGGGTTGCTCTCCGCTGCTGGTGTTTTGCAACGGGGCAGGTCAGTGGTGTGGTGGCGGTTCGAATCCCCCCAGCGCCCTCGCCCTTTCTCGTCACAGATGGTGACGAGTCGGGGTGTTTGGTTGGTGCCGGCGGGGAACTGGCGCCGCGGTTGAGGTTAGAGGCGACGGCGATAGCTCTTCCGCGCGAAGCGCAGGACCAGCTCGCAGATCTCCCGGCGGACCGATGGCCGTCCGGATGTCTTCGCGGGTCCATTTCGTGCGAGGAGGTTTCGGTGCCAGCGCAGCACGGTGGCCGGGGCGACGAAGAACGAACCCCAGCGGGCCCGGGAAAGCAGCCGGGACAGGGCTGCGAGGACGACCCGATCCGCCGGTTCCAGCGCCGGGCCGGTGGACCTGCCGTCGTAGCACCGCCACTTGGTGCCGCAGGACGAAGAGCTCCACGTCCTGCGTGGTGTCCCGCGGAACCGACGTAACATCAACCCGAGAGCGTTGCGTGTCAGGGCGTAGAGCAAGGACCACACCATAACCATCCAGCCTGCCCGACACGGCCCAGTCTCTCAGGCAAACACGCAGGTCACCGCCCAAATCGGGATTCTGGAGCCCCATAAGTGCGGGGCAGCCGGGCGGCGCTCAACCGCTGAGGCAGACGGTCTTCACGTATTTGCGTAGTACCCAGCCGGTCAGGCCCTTGGCGGGGGCGGTCCCGTGCACCCAGCCGTTGCCTCCGGTCAGGCCGTCGGAGTCAAACACATCTCCTCGGACCAGGGCCGGCCCGACGGGCTGTGACCCCGCCAGGTAGGAATCGCGCACGGTAGCCGTCTCGCCGCAGACGACGAGCCGCGTGGTCGAGCCGCCAGACGTCGAGGTCGGCGTGGGGGCGGCGCCCGTCGGCGGGTGGGACGGCGGCTCGGCGCTGGCCTCTGGAGCTGGCCGCAGAGAGGGACCGGGGGCCGGATCAGACGATTCGATGGCCGGGCCCGCGGACGGCGTGGGTGACGATGCCTGGGCGCTTCGCTCCTTGCGGGCCGGTGCGTCCAGCGGAGGGCCGTCGTCTGCGCCGATGGTGAGGCGGCCAGGTGAGGGCGTCACCGAGGCAGGGCCGGCGGGCAGTGAGCGAGCTGCCCGACCTTCTGCCTGTGACGACAACCGGTACGGTGACCAGCTTGGTCTCGCCGCCAGCAGCCCGGCCAACGCGAGCACCACGGCTGCCGCCACAGACGCGGCGAGGACGACCTGCCTCGCCGGTCGCCCAGAGGCCGGTGGTGGGGGCGGGTCGGCCGTGGACTGGCTCCGCGTGGTGGATCCGTCCGGGTCGTCGGCGCGCAGCAGGACGTCGGATCCGTCCAGGTTGTCCGTCCGCGGCGGGACTTCGGCCCCGGCTGTTGGCGACGTGTTCGCTGAGGCGGCGGCCGGGTAATCGAGGCTCGGTGCCGGGTCGAGCTTTTGGTCGCTGCCGGTAGGGTCAAACGAGATGCCGGACGGGCTGGGAGCAGTGGTCGTTCTCTCCCGTCCCCCGGGCATGGTCGGGCCCGGACCGTCCGGCAGGGGGGTGGTGCCGAGCGCGGCGGCCAGGTCTCGGCTGAGTGCCCGCGCGCTGGGATGGCGGTCCGCGGGGTCGGCGGCGCAGGCGTGCAGAGCGATGATGTGCAGGCCTGCCGTGAGCGGGTCGGTGGAGGTCGTGCCCGGGCAGGTCCCTGTCGGGCACTGCGGGCAGCCGACCAGCATTTCGTGGAGGATTAGGCCGGCGGCGTAGATGTCGCTGGCCGCGGTAGCCGGTTCGCCGCGCAACTGCTCCGGGGCCATGTACTGGACGGTTCCCAGCAATGCGCCGTCCCTGGTCAGACGGTCGCCGTCGACGAGTGCGGCCAAGCCGAAATCGGCGAGATAGGCGTGCGGCTGGCCATTGATGTCCGTGAAGAACAGGACGTTGGCCGGTTTCACGTCACGATGGACGATGCCGTGTACGTGCGCGGAGTGCAACGCGGTGGCGACCTGCCCCACGACCTGCCCGGCGATCGTCGGGCTGAACGTGCCGCGGCGCTCGATCTCGTTGTCCAGATCGCCCGGCAGCAGGGGCATGGCCAGGAAGAGCAGACCATCCAGCTCACCGACCCGATACACGGGAACGATGTGCGGATGGTGCCCCGCGCCCAGCGCCCGCACCTCGCGCAGGAACCTGTCCCGCCGTAGCGCGCGATCGTCGGCGACGCTGTCCGCCGGGTCGATGACCTTCAGGGCGACCGTGCGTTCGCTGTCCAGCTGCCGCTCGGCCGCGCGGTAGACCGTACCGAAGGAGCCCCGACCGAGAACCCGTTCGATGTGGAACCCGGCGAACTGGTCGCCGGCCGCCAACTGCCGCCCCATCGGTATCCGGGCCCCCGTCCGCGCCTTGAGACCTGACGTGTCGGACAGGTTACCCGGGGCGCTCGGAAGGTCGGCCGCCCGCGTTCGCCTGGGGCCGGGCCGGTGGACTACCTGTCGACGGACGCCGATCCGAGCGCCTTCGCGAGACCGGGAAGCAGCCGTATACATTCGGCGCGCAGCGCGGCCAGCGCGGCCAGCGCGGCCGGCGACTCCTCAACCCCCGCCGGGCGCCCCGCCTTGATGCTCAGGGCCGCCGCACGGGCCGTGTCACCGAGGGTTACAAGATCACCACACAGGCGGCGGAGCGGATCGCCCTCGCCGGCGTGCCCGCCCAGTGGGTCGCCGATCTGACCGAACGCACGCAGGGCGCGCTCGAGCTGGCTGGCGTCGGGCGCATCCTCCAGCAGGACGGCGGTCAGGCGAAGCAGCCGGCGGGCCGCCTGCCGGATCAGCGTGGGCGGCGGCGGACCGGCGTCCGAGCGCGACCGGGCCAACTCTGCGCGGACGTGCTCGATCCAGGGCTCGATCGACGCCGCCCTCCACAGCGGGCCGGCGGCCAGCTCGTCATCCGGCGGCGGCATCCCCCGGCTCAGCCGCCGCCGCCAGACGGTGACGAGCTGGCGATCCACGCCGAGGGAACCCGCGATCTCCGCGATGCCGTAGTACCGCCGCCCACTGCTCACCCAACTTCCACCTGACCTTTTTCCTAACGTTGATGTTATGAGAAGGGTCCCACTGTTAGCCTCGCCAAGTCATCGACGATGACGTGAAAGCTATCAGGGAGAACGCTGGTGGGATGTCGACGAATGATTCGAAGGGCGCAGCTGGCCGTTCCGGCCGTCGCGATGCTCGGCGCGCTCGGCGCGGTCGCGGTACCGGCGGCCCCCGCCCTTCACCGCCAGGCGCGGTCGGACGCCACGGTGTCCTCGGCTGCGATAGCGGTCTCGGCCGAGACGGTGGCCGCGTCGCCGGGTGCGGGCTACGCCGCCGCGGCGGTCGCCGACGGTGACACAGCGCCCGCGAGCGGGGAGGACACCGGCGACCACCAGGATTACACGATCGGCGTGCGCCTGGCGAAGGACTTCTGCAACGTCTACTGGAACCTCGACAGCTCCGGGGAGCGCTCCTCCGGCACCCGCGGCTGGATCGAACGGGCAACGGTGCCCGCCCCGTCCGGACACGGCACGGTCCAGGCCACGGTCGGATGGCGTTACAACGTCAACGACCGCTGGGCGCTCATCGCGAGTCGTCGCGCGGACACCCCGTACTGGGGCTTCATCGAACGGTCCTGCCTGGTCGACCCGCCGTCGCGGCTGCTGTCCGGGCACGCCAACGGCTCAGGCTGGAGCGCGGTGAACTTCCGGCCCTCGGCCCGAGCGACCGCCGGCTCCCGTCACGTCACGGCGAACGCCACCGTCCGCAGCGGACCGAACGGTTATGTGATCGGCAACCTGCGTGCCGCCAACGGCGGTGACGTCTTCGAGTGGAGCCACCACTGCGGCAACCACGGTCCTTGGATCTTCGGCTGGGCGTCCCGGGCGAACACCTGGGGCTGGATTCTCGCCCGGGACATCGGCAACCCATGCGCACCGGCGGACTTCCCACAGGCCACCGGCAGCGGATCAGCCTCCACGCCGACGTCGCAGCCGTCGACGCCCGACACCTCCCGAGGACACGAAATGGCCTCGACCGCCGCGAACCCGGCCACCCGGCAACCGTCGGCAACCGGCGGCGCGCCGGCAGCCCCGGCCCCCGCCAGCTCCCAGCCTCCCGCTGCCCCCGCCAGCGCCCCGGCCCCCGCGGCGCCCCCGCCCGCGTCCGCGGACGGTTCCACGGCGCAGTGCTACCCCCAGTACACGGTGACCGACAACGCCCGGGCCCGCGTCACCCGCGCCGGCGACGTCATCGGTGATGTGGCGCCCGGCGCCCGGGTGAACGTGCGCAGCAACGACGGCGTGTGGATGTACGGCTACATCTCCCAGATCAACGGCGGCGCCGGCGGCTTCGGCTGGCTGCTCGACGAGAAGGTCGACCGGACGGGGACCTTCTGTGGCTGAACCGATGAACACCCGGCGGCTGACCGCCGGGCAGCGCGCGTGGGTGCGACGAGGCGACGGCATGGACAGAACCCACCCCGCGCGACGTCGGAGATGGACACCGGGGCGGCGACGGGTTCTACCGGCGGTGGTGCTTGCCGTGCTCGCGACCGGGATCGGGATCGCTCCGCAAGCTGCCGCGGCAGCCTCGGGCGTGCCCGCCACGGTGCGGAGATACGCGCCCTACATCTACCTCGCCCCCGGCGAGCTGTATCTGCCCGCCGACGCCGGCAACTACGTGGCGAACTCCTCGCTCGCCTGGTCTCGTGACGGAAACTGCCCCGACGACACAGTCGCCGACGCGGGTACCGTGGATCCGGCGAAACTGGGCGGCGGAGGCTACCAGCACCGGATCGCCAACTCAGCCTGCATCGACCATGGTCGTCAGTGGCGTTCCAACGACCACACCAGGCCCGGCGACACGAAACCCGGCGTACCCGAGCGGGAGGGTTTCTTCCTCCAGTCGCCCGACCGATACACCGGCGGCCAGAGCCTTACCGCGCCCGCGTACTTCGAATACCATCCGCACCAGTATGTAACATACTGGTTTTTCTACAACTTCAATGACGCTCCTGGTCCGACGAACTTCTTCGACCACCAGGGCGACTGGGAACGCATCACCGTCCGGCTGAACAAGAACGACAGGGCGACGGCGGTCGCCTATTTTCAGCACACTGGATCCTGCGTGGTCCCGTGGGGGCAGGCCGGGAAGCACGACGGCCAGCCGCTCGCCTACAGCGCCCTCGGTACGCACGCGACCTATCCAAGTCGCTTCAGCCCCACCGCCCTGGCTGACGGCCTGGCCAGCGATACGATCGGCCGCGGGGACGCTTGGTCGACCGCCGGCCACCTCCTGAACGCCCGGACCCAGCCCTGGTTCGGCTTCGGCGGAGCGTGGGGGCAGGTCGGCTCGGCTCCGGACTCCACCGGACCGCTCGGCCCCAGCCGATTCAAGGGCGCCGTGCCCCGCGACTGGTCGAAGCAATGCTAACGATGAGCTGCTCCCCGAAGCCTGTCACGTCGACGCCATCCGGGAGAATAACCGGATCGAAGCCGACCATGGCCGGTTGAAGCATGGCTCCGGCCGATTCGCGGGCTGAAACGGCTGTGATCCGTCCAGATGATTAACGCCGGCTACGCGCGTCCAGTACATCCGCTGGGGCCACTACGAACTCGGGATAGGCACCGAACCGCAGCTACGGTTGGCCGCCGCGTTCATCGAAATTGCCGCCGCCGTCTGACTAGCGCTGATCGAGGTTGGTGGCATGCCCCGATTCCTCGCAGCGCAACAGTGCCCCGACGGAAACCCGCTTCCGTTTATTGACATTCTATTTCTTGTTATGCATGGAAGTTATTCGCTAAAGTTATATGATCATCCAAGGTGACGTAAACGCCATCAGGGAGGCCGTGGGTCGGATGGTGCGTAGATGATCAGAAGATGGGTGGCGGTCCTCGTGGCTGTACGGGCGGTCGCCGCACCGGCAATGGCCAACCACACCTCGAACGTTAGTCGGCGCTTTCCCGCGGAGGTCTTGTCGTGCTGTTCAGGATAACGATCGGTTCCGCGCAGGGCGCGCAGCCGTTGCCGGGGCGGCGGCCGAGGTTGACAAGTCGTCGCGTGATGGCTGCGGCCGCGCTGCTGGGACTCACCGTCCTCGCCGCGGGTTGTGAGTCGGGCGAGGAGGCGCAGGCCGGGGCGATCGACGGTCTCGTGGAGAACTCCTCTGCGCCGGCAGCCTGGCCGGTGTCCGGCGAGCGGTCCGGGGGCACCTTGATTCTGCTTGAGTGTGACCAGCAGGGCGGTTTCACCCTCCGCGCCCTGTCGGCTAGCAGTGGGAGCGAGCTGGGACGTCAGTCCTTCACCCTTCCAGACCGGGCCGAACTGAGGTTTAGCTGTGACAGCCAGGGTTCGCCCACGACTCTGAACGAGGTCTTCTCGTCCGACTTCACCAAAGCCGCCGTCAGGGTGACCGACCTTAAGACCATGGCATTCCGTGCGGCCACCCTCGATCTGATCTCCGGTGAGCTTGAAACCGGCGCGCCCGCTGGTGAGTTCGCCGCCGCGCCGCACCATCTGGACCCGGTGTTCAATCCCGCCAACGACGACCTGTGGTACATCGACGCGACGGACAGCCAGGACTGGGGTGAGCGGGGGCGACTCGTCTCGCGCCCGACAGGCTCCACGGAATCCGTCGACCACGGGGACGCCGAGCAGGGGTCGTTCGTGCTCGGTCCCAAGGGATCGGCCTGGTGGACCGACGTGCTGGAGGGATCCGCGACCGCGATCAACCCGTCCGACACTTATGCCGCGCAGTGGGAGCGTGGCGCGACCTACCTTCTCCGACCGGGTGAGCGGACCATCGACGCTCCGGTGCTGGCGGGGGAGGGCCTGGCCGGTGACACCAGTCTGCCGGGGGCGGACGAATCGCAGGTCTGTAGCCCGCAGTCCTGGATCGACGACCATCGGCTGATCTGCGTCGGCAGCGATCGCGACCGGCTCTACACGCTCACGCTCTCCGCGGACTACCACGCAGTCGATTCCGTCGACTACCTCACCCCGCAGACCGGTCGCTACAACGGGACCGCCGTGGTGTCCCCAGATCGTTCCAGAATCGCCTTCGTGTCGAAACAGGGCGAGCAGGTGGACCTATTCCAGACCACCCTCGACGGCAGCGCACCAAAAAAGATCGCCGCACTGTCACCTTCGGTTATTTTGCTCGCTTGGAAATGATCAGTCGGATCGCTTCCTGGCGGGGGCACTGGGGATCGGTGTCCTCGTCAGTGGCATATAGCGCGAGCTGGTTCGGTTCGGCTGCCGACGTTCGGTCCGCACAACTGGCCGGCCCGCAGGCCCCGCGTCGCACCCCGCACGCGGCCCCGGTTGTGCCGTCGACGCATGCCAGAGCTGCTCGACCATTCCGCAGCGTCGATCCCGGATGCCCGCCCTGCCCGCCGCGAGGCAGGCACTCCTTGGCAGGGTCGGTATCTGCGCTCCAACCGATGTGGGTGTGAATCTTGGCTTGGCTGTTGTGGGCCCGGCCCGGTTCAGCTGGGTGGTCTGCCGAGTGGACGGGCTGGACAGTCGTCCGGGCGCTGTCGGGGGTGGATATGGATGGTCGGGGGCGGCGGGTGCCGTCCCCGACCATCGGGCGTCATCCGGATGTGGTGTGCCGTCGGCCGGTGGGGCTGTGCGGCGTCGGCGGGGTGCCGGTGTGGTGGTGTTTCCGCTGGTAGACGGCCTGCAATCATGGTCTGTGATGGATATCACAGGGCCTGGGATAATCGGGGAGTGGTTCGCATTGTGGTCAATCCGGTCGACCACGCACAGTGATTATGTGTCTGGCCTGGGTAAATGCGGTGTCGGATAGATCGTCCGGCGCCGTTTGGAATGTTCTCCGCTGCTGGTGTTGTGCAACGGTGCAGGTCGGTGGTGTGGTGGCGGTTCGAATCCCCCCAGCCCCTCGCCTTTTCTCGTCACGGATGGTGACGAGTTGGGGTGTTTGGTTGGTGCCGGCGGGGCCCTGGCGCCGCGGTTGCGGTTAGAGGCGACGGCGGTAGCGCTCGGCGTCAGGGGAAGACGTCGCAGCGTTGCTGTACGGGTGCGGACCGAGGGTGCAACTGTCCGTATTCAAATGCGAAGTCCGTGACCAGCACGAGATGCGTGAGCTCCGTGGTGAGCTCCGGGATCGAATCGACCCGTTGGAGGATCAGGTGCGGATCTACCCGACCGACCAGCGGACCTTCGCCGAGCGGTACATCCTCGGCGCTCGCACGGTCGAGGAACGTTCCGACTACCGGATCATCCGCCGATACCCCACCCCAGTATATCAAGATCGGTACGGGGATCCTGGTGGAAGCAGGTTTGGATCATGGCTCTCGCAAGGTGCATCGGTGCAGCTCAATCCATATGTTGATCTGCAAGGTCGATGTTGGCAAGACCACCCGGGATGTGTGCGCGACGTGGTCCTCGCGCGATACCCTCAACTCCGCAGGTCGGCCCAGGCGTCGCCCGGGGTGCCCTCGCTAACCCCAGCCCGATCATGAGGGCATAGAAACTTCAAGGTCGAGATTGGGCGGTTGAGCAACGAGACCGCTCGCTACTTTAACCAGCAACTTTGCCGGCGCCCTGCGGACGCAACGGAGTCCCTGATCGTCCCTGGTTTGTTGCTCTTCGCGTACCGCACCAATGGGCGCCGCTCGGGTTCGATGGACGGGCATAACCCGGAATTCTGGTCGGCATAACTACTGGCACTTGGACGTGATGTGAGACAGCGACCGATGATGGTCCCGCAGTGGTCCACCCTCGTCATCTGTCCCTCCTTCGCCGGACGAAGGGAGAGTCTCAGTGTCGGAAGCACTCTCAGCGAACCGGCTGGCGTTGCTCACCATCGACGTCCAGAACGACTTCAGCCTAAGGTCGTCACCTCACTCTGTCCCCGGTACCGACGAACTAGTTCCGACCATCGCCCGCGTCGTCGCGGGGTTCCGCGCCGCCGGGCTGCCAGTCATCCACGTCGTCCGCCTCTACCTTACGGATGGCTCCAATGCGGATCTCCTGGCGGACTGGTGGTCGCCCGGGGCACTTCCGCGGATAGGTCTATTTCCGTGCGAGGAGGTCACGGTGCCAGCGCAACACGGTGGCCGGGGTGACGAAGAAGACGTCCCAGCGGGCTCGGGGCAGCAGCTGGGACAGCGCCGTGAGGATCACTCGATCCTTCGGTTCCAGCGTCGGTCGGTTCACCTGCCGTTGCAACACCGCCACCTGATGTCGCAGGACGAGGAGCTCGACGTCCTTCGCGGTGTCCCCACGTATCCGGAGCAGCATCAGCCCGAAAGCGTTCCGTGTCAGGGCGCAGAGCAGCGACCACACCATGACCATCCAGCCTGCCCGACGCAGGCCCCGTCCGGCAGGCAAACGTGCAGGTCACCATCCAAATCGGGGTTCTGGAGCCCCACACGCTGACCGTTGTGCCCGCCGCCAGCGACACCAGACCGGCGCTCTCTCTGACTCGTGGATAGAACCGCGTGTCACCTGATTGACGCAACCCGGCCGGCCGAACGTGACCGACCTGCTCCTGGCCCGCAATCGTGCCCAAATACCCCGTGCGCCGTCTCGTCGACGCAGCGCCGGCGAGGCGGCCCGGTGCTTGACACTGGGATGGCTCAAGTGAGCCGAGCAGCAGCCGGCAGCGGTTCGATCAAGAAGCAGGTGTGGTTGTGGTCGGGTGAGACATCCATTCAAGATCGCTTATCTTGACGTGCAGTGTCGCGGCGATCCAGCGCGGCTGGCAGAACCGGCAGCTAGGGTACACGAGCGGAGCCCAACGCGGGGCGGCAAGCCGGCCTGGCGCCGCTCGGCGCAACCGGCAGTCAGGCGGGTTAGGGGGCTAGAGCCGATCGGGGCCGGCAGGACCAGCGAGACCGGGCGGGCCCGCAGGACCTGGCGGGGGAACACCGGCGCGGGCCGGTGAGAAGCGACTATATAGCACTCAGGCGAATAGATCCTGGCATGAAGAGAGTCCGTACGCCCGGGTTTTTTGGCGAAAGTCGAGCTGAGTTCTCTGTACGGACTCGACCTGGGTGCTGGATACTTCACGCCCCTGGGTTAACGTGTTCCCCAACTCGGAGTAGTTGAAGATGACAACTTCCAGGTCATCAAGAATAGGTCGAATCGTTTCTCGGTCCCGCGATGGCGGAGGAATCGGAGCCCATGCCTGTAGGAGACTATTCAAGATCTGATTGGATCTCAAGATCCATTGTCCGTATAGGGCCGGATTCTGGGCGGGCGGCCTCCCGAGCTCCAGACTCTGAGTCAGTGAAATATTGCATAGCGTGTTCACGGTTCGAAGATAAGGAGCGCGCTCCTCCCGTGTGGAGAGTCGATTGGCATAGTCCGGATGGAGAAAGGAAATTATTGCGACGGCCAGCCCCGCTATCGCCGCTAGTGTTCCGATGATCGCTATCGTGTGGTTCTGGCCACGATGCGGGCCGTTCCCCGCACCCCCCGAATCCGTCATGGCCTCGCTCGGAAACTGCGGTCAGATGCGCACATAGCTGTAGTAGCCGTCGTTATCGAACGTGAAGGACAGCACCTCGATGCCGCCGCCGGCGTCGACGTATTCGTATGAGCCTGGTGCCTGCGACCCGTCCGGGCCGAAGAACGCGATGCGATGGGTGTCCGCGACCACGACCCCCTGGCCGATGACGCCGTAACCGGTTCTGCTGCGGCGGTAGCTGCCGTCACTGGCGATCTGCAATTTCTCTCCCTTACCGGCGCCCTCGCCGCCGCTCCAGTCCCCGACGATGAACGCGGGAACCTGTCCGGCGGGCAGCGCGACGGCCGGCCAGTCTCCGCCGGCGCCTCCTCCACCACCGTTTCCACCGGCGGAGCCGCCGCCGGCGGGCAGCGAGTTACCCGATTGCGTGAAAACGTCCACAGGCGGGGCGGCGGTCTCGGCGGTGCATCCCGTGAATGCGGCCACGGCCAGCGAGAGCACCACGACGGCGCTGATCTTCCTGACGGTGCTGTTCGTGCCCACCCTCGGGATACGCCGTGTCGGTGTCGCTCGCGGTGGTTCTCGGCCGGGTGGCACGGGCACAGGGTCCCCCCGTGACGCTGTGCCGGGCCTCTCACCACCGCGCGGGCCTCGCTGTCACCCCCAGCACCTGGCACCGCGCCGAGACGTACCGACCGCCCGATCAGGCAGCCGGGAATGTTGTAGTCCATGTACGGATGGTCCCGAGGTGGACGGAAGTGGTCCATACTCTTAAAGGGGTAGACGTGGCGCCTACCAGCCGTTCCTGGGGGGTCGATGGCAATGGGAGTCGCCGCAGGCGACCTTGCCGCCGTAGTGGAGATCGCGGCGGAACTTCGATCGGTGGCGAACCTCGACCAACGTCGGAAGATGGCGTTGCAACGCGGGTGCGGGCTGCTCGGAGCCGAGGTCGGCGCCTACAACCTGGTCGACCGAGCCACGCCCACCGCGGCGATGATCGTGTCACCCCAGAACGTTCCCGACGCGTCGTCCGCGTTGCGGTCGGTACTGTTCGACCATCCACTCATCGAGCACTACATGACCACCCACGACACGAACCCACGCCGCCTCAGCGACGTCTCCGTGGGTCAGTCCGTGCGGGACCTGCGCCGCACGAGGGTTTACACGGAGCTGCTCCGACTTGTCGGCATGCGGCAACTAGCCGTACCGGTCGACTTGATCGCGCCGGTAGGGGGAGACGCGTGCACCTTTCACCGGTCGGGGTCCGACTTCGCGACGCGTGACGTCGGTCGGAGCATCGCACTGCAGATCGCGCTGGTCGCGACCCTAGGCGGAAGAGCACTCGCCGAGGAGCTGAGTAACCGGCCGGACGGGAACCCGAGGTGGGTACCGGCCCGGCCAGCAGAAGGCCGTGTCTTGACGCAACGGCAGTGGGAGGTGCTGTTCCTGCTGGGGCGGGGCGTGACCGTACGGCAGGTCGCGGAACACTTCCTGATGAGCCCTCATACCGTCACCACCCATCGCCGCAACGCCTACACACGCCTAGGCGTCACCAACAGCAGGCAGGCCGCACAGTGGGTGTCCGAGGTGACGGCGAGGAGCCGGACGCCGATCGAAGACCGCGTCGCGATGGTGCTTTCCAGGTGAAGCGACGTGGCCACGGCGCCACGACCAGGCTGGCGCGCCCGACACGCCTCGGAATCCGGTCGGTCCAGCTCCGCCAGTCAGACCAGCGGTGAGCGCGGGACGATTCGCCCCACCGCCGACGGGAAAGACCACCATGTCCACGAACCGCTCACCCCAACCGGTCTTCCGGCCGGCGAGTGCCCCCCACAGTTCCTCATCCACCACACCCTCACGCTAACAACACAGACAGATCCACATGGAGATACGCCCCATCCGATCATCACAGCCGCAGGTCCTCCTATGTCCCGGGGGACCTGGCTGAGCCGTTTCGCTGGAGCTCGAATAGGTCGGTCGCGACCATCAGGTCCTTGAGACGGGTGTAGCTGTAGGTCTTCAGGACGACCGTGGGGTGCTTGCGGATGGCCGACCCGACGGCCGACAGGTGGGTCCAGCCGTCGGGGCCGACGTTCGTCATGACGGCCTCGCGGAGCCGGCGGACCAGTGCGGTGTCCGCGCGCAGTTCGGCGGTCGTCGCCCGGGTGGGAGGCGCGACCGGGGCGGTCTTCGCCTTCTTCCGTTTCCTCGGCGGGGCAGCGACAGCGAGCTGCGGCGTGTCGGCAGCCGGGCTCGGCACGAACGTCTCGGATTCGCCGGTCGCCTCAGGGCGGGCGCGGCGCCGACGGGGTGGCCTGGGCGGGGACGAACGCCTGGCCAGGCGTCAAGGTAGGCGTTGGTAGCGCTGCCGCTGCGAGGGTTTCGACGAAGGTGAAGGTGTCGCAGGCCGCGGGCAGACCCGGGTTCGTCTTCTTCTGCTCGCCGAACCTGTAGACGGCCTGGTTGGGTGGCCCGGGGGTGCGGTCCGCCCGGGCCACCCGACCACCGTGTCACCGGGGCTGGTGACAGCCCTACACCTGCTCCGACCTGCGGAAACGGCCACCGGAAGGCCGTTTGTCGCCGTGTCACCGGGTTTCGGGAATTTCCCCCGGGGGCGAGTGGACGCAGCGGTCTTACTCTGTCCCGAAGCTCAGTTCCTTGCCGGAACGCCCGCTCTCGGATCAAGATGCAGTGCATGTCGGCGACGCTGGCGCGCTGTGCTCGCCAGCCCGACCGTGACTTTTCCGGTGGGCGAATCTATACTTCAACAGTACCAAATATTCGACAAGTCAAGCGAGCGGCATCCGGGAAGTGTCAAGCTCGACAAACACAAAATGGAAGAACGTACTCGAAGTACACCTTCGAACAAGCGTGTGGACCCGGCAGTTACCGGCCGGACGATAATCAGTACCGGCGAAATCGCGGGGGTCGTGTTGCATGCATTAGACCTCACCACCGTTGTCATTGCCCTCGGGATTATCTGGCCAGTACTCGCATGGATAGATGTAGTTTGGCACACGATATTTACCAAGCCGAAACCGCCGCCATCCGATGGGAAGCGGTGGATTAAGTGTGATTCTTGCAATGGTAGAGGGTCGAGAGTGGAGGGTACTGAGGCCGACGCTGACACTGGAAATTTCTTCGCCCGAAGGATGTGTGGGCCTTGCGAGGGAAGGGGGTGGCGTTCTTCGTGACGACATTCCGCGAGATTTCCTACGCTAGAGTTTCCGTACGCCTACGCATCGCGTTTGATGGCGCCGTCGTTGGTTGACTACGGTGCGTAGGATAAGTTTGGTTCCGGGCCGGTCGGTTAGTGCACCCCGCGACTGGTTGTGGGAAGGATGGCCCGTTCGAGTCAGGCCGGATTGGGCCCGACGTGCCTTGCGTGCTGGGTGTCACGGCGAGGGTTTACCCATCGCTGTACCCGAGCCGGTGGATGTTGGTGGACACCGGCGGGCTCGGACCGACACTGAAACCGATGGGTGCGGGGGCTGCCCCGGACGAGGTCGGGATCGGGCGGGCTGGGCGGTTATCGTGTGGTCGCTGGTCTACGCCTGACTGCGATCCCCGAGTCTGGTGCTGCTCCGGGTCCGAGAGCACTGTCAGGTCAGTGACCTGAGATGACAGGTCGGACAGCCGGACAGCTCACCGGAGACCTTGACGAAGCCCACATGATCGGCGAGGCGCGCAGGCGTCCGCTGGGACTGGCGACCCTTGCGGGTGCCGGAAACTGGGTTCGGGTCAGGCGGCCTGCCGGTATGCGTGGAGGAGGCTACCGAGCCGATCATGTCGGGCGGCCGAGGTACCGGGCTCGGGCGGTGGGTCGGAGTGTGTGGTCATCAGCCGAGGAGGATGCGGTTGGCGGCGCAAGGGGATCCTGCTCGCCTGACATCCCGGCAATCCGATGTGGCCGATGTGGCCGTGTGGTGGGAACCGTCGGGGGTCCGGCCGCGTCCAAGCGCGCATGACACAAGTGTTTCGGTACCGCGGTCCGTACGGTCTACTGCGGCCGATTTTCGTCGCGATCATGCTGATGGTGGTCGTCTCGGGAATGACGAGCTGCGGTGACAGCCCCAGCGGCGCGATTCGGTATCCCATGGGGCGGTCGGATCTCGTGCTCACCTGGGAGGAGGCCAATGGGCTCGCACCGGTCGGTTACGGCGGCGGCGGGGTGACGTCCACCTCGTTCCTCCAGTTGCCGTTGCTGCTCGTTTATGGGGACGGGACGGTCATTGGCTTCCGGAACGCGCCGGCGGTCGGAACGCCGCCCATGTTGCCCCCTCTCGTCGTGCGCCATCTGGATGCCGCCGGTATGCGGGGGCTGTTGGCCACAGCCGACCAGGACCGGCTGCTGCGGCGGCGGTCCTACCGCTCCGCGACCGCGGAGCGGATACCCGACGCGGGGCAGACCACCCTGACGATCTCGGTGAATGGCCAGACGTACGTGCACCAGGCGTACGGCCGCACTATCGGCTCGTCCGGCGCACGCCGACAACTCAACCGCTTCATCGAGCGACTCGCCGACCTCGATGCCCTGGCCGGCCCGGGTCACGTCACTGCGCCCGAGCCGTACCGGCCAAACTCCTACGCCGTCCGCGCGAGGCCGGTGGGCGAGCGGTCGGGTGCCGACGACGGTACGGGAGAGGGCGCTGGGGGGGAATCCACGAATGTCGTCGCCTGGCCGACCGGCGCGGGCTCGCTCGCCGACGCCCAGCGGTGCCTCGTGGTTCGCGGCCCGGAGGTGGACCGGGTTCTCGCCGCCGCGACCTCCCGCACCCGGTTCCTGGATGGCACGACCGTGTACCAGGCGACCGTCCGAGTCCTGCTGCCGGGCCTGAGCCGCTGCTGACTCCACTCAGCACCACCGAACCCGTGGACGGTCAGGCCGCCTTCGCGGATCCGTTCGGCCAGCTGGGTGAAGTCGCTGTCCGAGGTCGCCAAGCGGATTCCGTCGACGGAACGGGACTGCAGCAGATCCATCGCGTCGATCGTCAACGCCAGGTCGGCTGCGTTCTTCCCCCTGACAGCGGCGAACACCTGTACCGGCCGGATCGACTGCTCCAGCAGGGTCTTCTTCCAACTCCTCAGCGAGCCCGCCCAGTCACCGTAGGCACGCCTCACCCGGGCCTTCCCGTACCGGGCGATCTCGGCGAGCAGCGGCTCGACAGCCCACGACGGCATGTTCTCCGCATCGATGAGCACCGCAAGCCGAGCCGACCCGTCGCCGTCGACCACGCTGGTTCCTCCCCCTCGGGCACCCGGCACCCGCGGCTACAGAACACGGCTGGCCGCCCACAGGATGCCACGCGGCCCGTAGGCCCGCACCGCCACCGACCCTCGGGCCGTTTCCGGCGCTCGCGGGCCGCATCCGTTCGTCCCACCCGGCCTGCACCCAGCGGGTGCCACACCTGAGCCTGACGCGGAGGGCACGACACCGCGGTCCCCGTCATGGTCTTCACACCCGGCGAGTTGGACGCCGTCCCCGACGGCGCCGACGACGAGTTCAACCAGTAACAGGCAATACCGCCCGACCCCCACCCGATCGCCGGTTGCCCGGTGCATCCATCCCCGGACAGGCCAGGCCGACTCTTCCCGGTCCACGATCAACTACATATCGTGACCGAAGCGCTTCGTGTCCGATAAGGAGGATATGACTGTTATGTCGATGCGTCGCCGGCTGCGCCCCGGCCCATGTGGGCGCATTGTGTGCGTGGATGTTCCGGCACGGCGCGACATTTTCCGGCACGTTCCGACACCGAAAACGCCCTGGCCTCGGATTTTCCGGCATTGCGCGGCATTTCCCGGCACGTTCCGATACGCGGTATTCTGTCTTGTAATCGAGCGGTTAGGGGTTCGAGTCCCCTCGCCGGCTCCAGGCAGATGGCCCCTGACCTGCGGTTTTGCAAAGTCAAAGATCATCTATTCAAGATCAAAATAGGTTGGTGTGCGCATGGTGTGCGCATTTCGCGTTCGCGTGCTGGGAACGATCTTGGTTTGGGTGTCGTCCTTGTCCGTCTTGGCTGGGGTCTAAGGTCGCGCCACCGCTCCAGTGACGGTTACGTTCTGTTACTTTTTTTGGTTCTGGGGTGCGGTAAGAGCGTTGCGCGTCGGCTGGCGGTGGCTCATCCGCGCACCACCCCGGGGATAGCGCGGCGTGGGGATCGGGCGTGCACGGTGCCGTCGGGGCCGTGGCGCGGCCGTGGACGGGAACGTGCTGGCGGGGCGGGTGGTCGGTTCCGGGGGCGGTTCGCGAGGTCGGTTGTGGCTCGTCGGTCCGCCCATCGATCTCTTTGTCTGATGGGCCGCGGCGCTGGCGGGTTCACCGGCGCTGTTGCATCGGCGATGTCCACCTTCGCGTAGCCGCCGATCAGTCATGATCAGAGGATGCGTCGACGTCGTGTCCGTCCACCGGTTCCGACGTCGGAGTTCGCCGGGTTCCGGTTCCCGCCGGAGGTGATCGTGCTGGCAGTGCGGTGGTATCTGCGGTTCGCTCTGTCGTACCGGGACGTCGAGGAGCTCCTCGCCGAACGCGGCCTCGAGGTCGATCACGTCACGATCTACCGGTGGGTGCAGCGATCCAACGAACTTCACTTTTCTCGCGGCGAAGTTCGAGATCGTCGCTAATTCTCTGTGCGGGTTCAAGAGCGCCCCTTCGGGGCGCCAACACCCAGGCTGATCGGCCAGAACCTCGAGGTTAGGGCGCCGCACGCGCCACGCCGAACGGGGCCCCGTCCGGCCCGACCGCGCGCGATGGGGCCCCGCCTCCCTCCGGTCGGCACCCCATCGGCGCGTCGGACCGGCCGCCCATTCGGCCCGTCGGTGCGTCGGTGACCCGGCAGCTATTCGACGTCTTTGAGGATTCGTTCGACGGACTGGAGCCGAGTCTGCACCTCGGCGAGGCGTCCCCCGAGTTCGGCGAGCTGTCGCTCGGCTCCTTCCTGGAAGAGAACGGCCTTGTCGGCGATGGCGCGGTACTCGTTTTCGCGCGCAAGCACAGCCTTGGCTCGCCAGGTTGCGGCGAGCTGCCAGATCGTCACGGTGATAACGGTGGTCACCAGGGTGAAGAATCCGATGACCCCGATCACCTCCTGCCAGTCGGTAGTGCTCATAGCGTTGATCCCTTCTCGGGTGGGGTGAGTGTCCGCGCCGCGTTCGCGACGGTCTCCGGCGTCAGGTGGAACTGAAACGGCACGACTTCGTAGAACTTCATCGCCTTGCCGTCCGGGGAGAGCTCGAGGTTGGCGGAGACGAGTCCGGCCGCCTCGAGTTTGCGCAGGTGGACCTGGAGCAGGGCGCGGCTGATGTCTAGCTCACGGGCGAGCCGGCTGACGTAGTTGCGTTCCCTGGCAAGGGTCGCGAGGACGCGCAGCCTGTGCGGGTTGGCCAGCGTCGCCAGAATCTGCACCAGCTCATCGCCTGCGGGAGCCGGTGCTGTCATGAAGTGGTCCAGCAGCACATGCCAACAGATGTTAGCAGGAGCGTCGTCGAATTGGCACCTGCTGAACCGGACGACATCCATCAAACGCGCGCGACGACAGAGGGTACGGCCCCGCCTACCCACTGAGACTGGCCCGCAGCAGGCAGGCCTCGATGGGCGGCCGATGATGACGACATAAACCGCGCCATGCGGCGCGGCGTCACCATCCGTGGGAGGAGGGCGGCGCAGATGCGTTCAGCCCGAAGCCGGGCATCGGCCGAGACATTGTTACGATCAGCCGACGAGCCTGGCCGCCGGTCGGCCCTGCGGAACGTCACGCCTGCGAGCGGTTCGTCCCGCTGCGTTCACCGGTCAAGCGTGCGGGTGCATACCGGGGTTCCACCCCGGACCCCGACCCTCTCTCTGGAGGAGGGGGAGGAGTCGCCGCAGGTCACCAGGAGCCGGGCGCGCGGGACTGCTGATCGCCTCCGCCGGACGGACACCCGAGGGGTTACCCCAGAACCTCCCGACCGCGCAAGAGCGCACGGCACCCAGCAGGCACGACCGGACCGTCGACGCTCTTGCACGGCCAAGAGAACCCGGGGTAAGGCGCAGCCTGCCCGACCGACGGAGGAGATCAGCTCAGGCGGGCGTGAAAAGTGAAGTTCGCTGACCTGTTGCGTGCAGCGCTTTACGCCCCTGCTCGCCGAGGCCGCGCGGCCGTGCCGGCACCGACCCGGCGACAGGTAGTTCATCGACGAGACCTAGTGCGCCACGAGGCGCTTGGCCGTATCCCCGGCTCAGCTGGGAGGGATTCGAAGGGAGGTCCCTTGTGGGGTGTCAGAACTCGGCCACCGGTGTTGACCTGGGGTTTTAGGCGGCTCGTTCGTATTCGTTGATCAGGCCGCCGAGGACGGGCTGGCGTTTGATCCGTTCCTGGGTCAGGTCGGCGACAGGGTGGTCGGGCCGGGGCGGTTGAAGGCCACAACCGCGGTGGGGTCGTCGTCCGTTGTAGTGCCGTGCGTACTCGGCCAGGACGGTACGCAGGTGCCGTTCACCGAAGATCAGCATCCGGTCGGTGGCCTCGGTCCGGACTGTGCGGACGAACCGTTCCGCGTAGGCGTTCGCCTGGGGAGCCCGGGGTGGGATCTTGACGGTGGTGATGTCGGCGTCGGCGAGGGCCGCGTCGAAGGAGGCGGTGAACTGGCCGGCGCGGTCACGGATCAGGAACTGGAAGTCGGCCGCCCGGTCGCCGAGGTCCATGAGGAGGTTCCGGGCTTGTTGGGTGGTCCACGGTCCGTCGGGGTGGGCGGTGACTCCGAGGATGTGGACGGTGCGGGTACCGACTTCCAGGACGAAGAAGCAGTACAACCGCCGCAGCGTCACGGCGCAGTCCACGTGGAAGAAGTCCACGGCCAGCATCGTCGAGGCCTGGGTGCGCAGGAACTGCCGCCAGGTCGTGTCGGTCTGCCGCCTGGGCGCCGGTGGCAACCCGAGGGACGTCAGGACCCGGCGGATCGTGGACGCGCTCACCCGATGGCCGAGCTTGAGGAGCTCACCCTGGATCCGCTGGTACCCCCACGTCGTGTTCTCGGTCGCGAGCCGTTCAATGAGGGTCGCGATCTCCGTGTTGACTGGTGGTCGTCCGGTCCGCTGCGGGTGGGTCCATTTCCGTGTGATCAGACGGTGGTGCCACCGGAGGACGGTGCCGGGGGGGGGGGGCAGCCGGTGCGCTCGCAGCGCCCTGGGCAGGAGTCGGATCAGTGCGGCGAGAACCGCGCGGTCCGCCCAGTCCCATCGGGGCTTGGGCTGGGTACGGCGCAGCACCTCGACCTCGTGCCGTAACACGAGCAGCTCGATGTCCTTGGACGCCGACGAACGACTGAGGAGGACCAGCCAGCCGCACACCCGAACGAAGATCAGATAGAGCAGGCGGATGGACATAGCTGACCATCATGCCGCCTGCCCGGTCCGCCGCATCAGCCCAGGTCACAGGCCCAGGCCGACTTCTGGCACCCCACAGGCTGTCAACGATGATCCACCACGTGGCCGACCTGCCAGCGGCCCGCGTGCCGGGGCCCGATGACTGGCCGTCAGGTGGACTGTCGTCTGGTGATCTCGATCGGTGGCAGTTCGCGGTCGGTCGTCTGCGAGGTTTCGGGAGCGTGGCCCGCGACGGCGGCAGCCAGCCAGCGCTGGGCGAAGTCGCTGTAACGGGCTTCGGGAAACCAGGCGGTGGACAGCGCTGGGGTGGTGAGCTGCGATTCCGGGTTGTTGTCGGCGCCGATGACAGCCAGCTCAGCGGGTACCGACCAGCCGAGATCGCTCGACGCGGCCAGGACGGCGATACCCATGCGGTCGTCGTGGGCGCAGACGGCGGTGACCGCCGCCTGGTCGCGCCACGACGTCAGTTGCCGGGCGACAGCGGAGCGGTCGAGCGGCAGCGGGACGGCCACGACGGGTGGGAGTCCTCGACGGTCGGCCTCTGCGTTCGCTCCGGCGAGTCGGCCGCGGGCCACGGGCAGGCGCGGCGAGTCGGACGACGGCAGGGCGTAGGCGATGTGTTCGTGTCCGAGGCCGGCGAGGTGGCGGACCTGGGCTGCGCCGATCTCGATCTCCCAGAACCTCGCGGTGTCGGATTCGTCGTCATCGGCGTAGCTGACGCCGAGGACGTGGCGGGCCCCGGCCGCACCGAGCTGGGCCCGGGTCGTGGCCGACGTCTCGGCGAGCAGCAGTACGCCGAAGGGCTGCAGCGCCCGGACGACGTCGCACAGCTGCTCGTCGGAGACCTTCACGTGGAGCAGGACGGTGTAGCCGCGGTCGGTGATGTCGGCGGTGACGTGCTCGACCGTGCGGGCGCTGACGTCGCCGACGAAGGTGCGGTCGATCACCACCAGTACGACCTGGGAGTACCCCCGACGAAGGGTTGTGGCAGCGGCGTTCGGCACGTAGCCGAGTCGGGCGGCCGCGTCGAGCACGCGCTGGCGGGTCGCCGCGGAGATCGGCTTGTCCGGCCGGTTGTTCAGGACGTAGCTGACGGCGGCGATCGAGACCCCGCTGTGCTGGGCGACATCGTTCAGGGTGGGTCGACCGCCCGCTCTCGACGCCATGTCTCCTACCAGGTCGAAGTCGAGCGCCTTGCCGTTACCGCGCACCGGTGCCTGGTGACCTCCGAGCGAGCACGGATATCCCCGACCGCTTGTCCTCCGATCCTATGTCGCCTATGGTGCCGACGTCGGTTAAACGTATAACCATGATCGATTTTGTTGGTGAAGATCTTTGATGACTGGGGAGGTCCGGTGGCGAGCATCGCCGCGGCGGGCTCGACGGACGCGCCGAGACGGCTACGGGTCGAGTACCTCGATGCGGCGGCGATCGGGATCGGGGAACGTCGGCCGCGGTTGTCCTGGTTGCTGCCCGACGGATCGGCACGGCAGACGGCATATCGGGTCGAGTTCGACCTCGGGGACCCGGTCCGGGGGGATTCGGACTGGGTGGACTCCGACCGGAGTGTGTTGCTGCCGTGGCCGGGTCCCGACCTCGGTTCCCGCCAGCGAGTCGCCTGGCGGGTGAAGGTCCGCACGGACGTGGGCGAGAGCGACTGGTCCGCCGCCGCCTGGTTCGAGACGGGGATGTCGGACCCGGACGACTGGGTGGCCCGTTGGATCGAGCCGGTCGAAGCCGCTCGGGCGCCGAGCGGCGAGCGCCCAGCTCACGTGCTGCGACGCGGCTTCGAGCTGGCCTCGCTCCCGCGTGAGGCTCGTCTCTACGCGACGGCGCACGGCATCTACGAAGTGTTTATCAATGGCCACCGGTGCGGCGACGTCGAACTGGCCCCGGGCTTCACCGACTACCGGCACACGCTCAACGTGCAGGTCTACGACGTCGGTCCGCTGGTCGTCGCGGGGAAGAACGTCTGGGAGGTGGTGCTCAGCGACGGTTGGTACCGCGGCCGGCTGGGCTTCAGGCAACGAGCCGACAACTACGGCGACACCGTCGCATTCCTGGGTCAGCTCCACCTTGCCCAGCCGGACGGTACCGACGTGATCGTCGCCACCGGACCGGAGTGGCGCTCGGGGACAGGCCCGATCATCGCGGCCGATCTCGTGGCGGGTCAACGCGAGGACCGACTCCGCGTTGTCGACGACTGGCGGCCCGTCGCGCTCGCCGATCACGGACTGGATCGCCTCGCCTGTTCCCCCGCGCCTCCCGTGCGTCGGGTCCAGCAACTGCACCCGGTGGCGATCACTCGTCCGCTTCCGGACCGGCAGATCGTGGACCTGGGACAGAACATCACCGGATGGGTGCGGCTGCACGACCTCGGACCGGCCGGGACGACGCTCACCCTGACCCACGGCGAGATGCTCGACGAGATCGGTGACCTCACACAGGTCAACCTGCGGCTGCCCGGCCTGTCCGACGGCGAACCCGGACCGGGCCTGCAGATCGATCAGGTCGTCTCGGCGGGTGTGGTCGGGGACTTCTTCGAGCCCCGCCACACCGCCCACGGATTCCAGTACGTGCGGGTGGAGGGCTATCCGCGGCGACTGACACCGGACGACGTCACGGGTGTCGTCGTCCACAGCGACCTGCGCCGCACCGGATGGTTCCGGTGCAGCGACGACCGGCTCGACCGGTTGCACGCCATGGCCGAGTGGAGCTTCCGCGACAACGCCTGTGACATCCCGACCGACTGCCCGCAACGTGAGCGCTCGGGCTGGACCGGCGACTGGCAGATCTTCAGCCCGACGGCGGCCTTCCTTTACGACGTTGCCGGCTTCTCGGTCAAATGGCTGCGGGACCTCGCCACCGGGCAGCGGCCGGACGGCTGCGTCGCGAACATCGTGCCGGACCCGGTCGGCCCGATCGCGCGCGACGCCGACGCAGACCCCGTCGTGACGATGTTCCAGAACGATCTGCAGGGGTCTGCCGGCTGGGGCGATGCGTCCGTGCTCGTCCCCTGGGAACTTTGGCGCGCCTACGACGACACCGGCATCCTCGCCGAACTCTGGCCGACGATGCTGCGCTGGATCGACTTCGCGGCCACCAGCGCCCGTACCGGCCGGCACCCGGATCGCATAGCCTCCCGTCCCGAACCGGCGCCGCACGAGGCATTTCTCTGGGACACCGGCTTCCACTGGGGGGAATGGCTCGAGCCCGGCGACGACGTCACCGACCCCGAGGGGGGAGGCGAGTTCAGGACCGCCGACCACAGTGCTGTCGCGACGGCCTACCTGTATCGATCCAGCCAAATCGCGGCCCGAATCGCCCGTCTCCTCGGCCACGTCGCCGAGTCCACCCGGCTCGGCGAACTCGCCGAGGCCGTCCTGGCCGCTTGGCGCCTCGAGTTCATCGGTCCTGACGGTCGGCTGGCGCCTGACACACAGGCCACCTGTGTACGGGCGCTCGCCTTCGGGCTCGTTCCCGCCGAGCTGCGGCAATCGACGGCGACCCGGCTGGTCGAACTGATCCGGCGGGCCGGCACCCATCTCGGCACCGGCTTCCTCGCTACCCCGTACCTGTTACCTGTGCTCGCGGACAGCGGTCACCTCGATATCGCCTACGAGCTGTTGTTCCAGGACACCCAACCCTCCTGGTTGGCCATGGTCGACCGCGGCGCCACGACCGTCTGGGAAACCTGGGAGGGCCCCGACGGCGCGCACCCGATGTCGCTCAACCACTACAGCAAGGGTGCTGTCGTCTCGTTCCTGCATCGCTACGTCGCGGGTATCCAGCTGCTCGACGACCACCCGGGCTATCGGCACTTTCGCGTCGCCCCGTGTCCCGGCGGCGGGCTGAGCTGGGCCGAGGCCGGTCACGACTCGCCCTACGGCTGGATCGAATCGTCATGGCGCCTGGACGGCGACCAGATCCACCTCACCGTCACCGTGCCACCCGGGACCACCGCCGAGATCCTGCTGCCGGACGGCACCCGCGTCGCCTCCGGTCCCGGCAGGTGGATGGGCAGCTGCCCCGCGGTCCCCAGGGCTGCCTCCCGGCCGGAGGAATCCCGATCTCCCGGACACGAGGCCACCTGACCAACCATCCGATCAACGCGCGGGCCGCCACCACAGAGAAGGAGCGCAGACATATGCGGAGAACCGACGGGTCGCCGAGGCGATGCGGGCACCATAGGCCGCTACGACGGCGGCTGGGCGCATTGCTGTCCATGTCCTTAGCCGTGCTGGTGTTCGGGGCGGCCTGTGGGTCGGACGACGACACCCCGGGGCCGGCGAACACCAACGCGGACACCGACGTGCTCGGGCCGGTGAACGCCGCCAGCGGCGAACCCGTGAAGATCGGCTATGTGTCGGACGGCACGACGCCCGTCTACGACGGCTCCGCGCAGCTGGAAGTCGCCGACGCCACAGTCGCCTACCTCAACGCGCGGCACGCCGGCATCGGTGGCCGCCCGATCGAGCTGGTGAAGTGCGAAACGCAGGCGGACCCGTCGAAGGCCGCCGAGTGCGCCTTCCAGATGATCTCCGATGGAGTCGTCGCTGTCGCCGTCGCCGAATCAGGCGTGGTGGACGACGTCTGGCGGTCGTTGGCCGACGCAAACATCCCCGCGATGTTCTACGGCTCGGGCAACCCGGACCTGCTCGCCGACCGCGAGTCCACCTTCGTCCTGGGCGATCCCACCTATTCGGTGCTCCAGCTCCCGATCAGCCTCGCCGCGAAACTCGGCGTACACAAGGTCACCTCGGTGGTGATCGACGTGCCCGCCGCGCTGCACACCGCACAGGACGTCGCGCCCAAGGCCTTCGCCGACGCGGGCCTGGACTACCAACTCGTCACGGTGCCCCCCGGCACGGCCGACATGACCCCGCAGATGCAGAACATCGCGGAAGGGGACACCGGCTTGGTGTTCGTCATCGGTAACGACACGTTCTGCATCAGCGCCTTCAACGGCCTGCGGGCCGTCGGATACGAGGGCAAGATCAGCGCGATCGCGCAGTGCGTCACCGACGCCACCCGCAAGGGCGTGCCAGCCGAGACGCTCGACGGAATGGTGGTCGGTACGACGGTACCCACCGGCGGCACCGACCCGTCCAACGTCGTCTACCGCGCTGTGATCGACGGCTACGGCGACGGCCTCGACGACGCCGACGCGCTCGTCGGCAGGGGCACCTACGTGACACTCGCCGGTCTCCTCGCCCCGCTCGCTGGCATGTCTGGGGAGATCTCTCCCCAGACGGTCGCATCGTCGCTGCACTCGATGCCGGAGACGGAGCTACCGGGGACGGCCGGCCTGCGCTACCGGTGCAACGGTAAGGCCTACCCGGAGAATCCGGCCGTCTGTGTGAGGGGTGGCCTGTCCACGACCTTGGACGGCGACGGCCAGCCCACCGAGTTCGAGGTTCTGGGGTCCACCCCGATCGGGGACTGAGCCCGCTCTAGGCCCGCGGTGTCGGCGGCGCCCACGTGCGTCGCCGACACCGAGAAAGCATCGCCTGCGAAATGACCCGGTCGAAGAGGCGTGGCAGGCGATCGGCATGCCGGCCGTCGACCTGGGTAGCGGCGCTTTCGTTCCCATCGGGTGGACCGCGTCAGACGCGCGGCCCGCCGCAGAACTGCGGCGCGTGCTACGGCCCGCCGCTCCGGTCCTCATCCGCTCGGCGTTTCCAGGACGGCACGAGCAGGTCGCACTGTTCCGGTTCTTTCCCGAAGCGGTGCGGGTCGACCTCGGCATCTACCCCGTCCAGCTGTGCTCGCTCGTGCTAGGCCCGGCCAGCCACGTCGTCGCAGACGGTGTCATCGGTGCCACGGGCGTCGACGAGCAGGTCGCGGCAGTACTCCGCCACTCCGACGGCAGGCTCGGCGTCGTCAAGACCGCGATCCGGACAGTTATGGCGTGCACTGCCCGCATCGCGGGCACCGAGGGGTCGATCGACCTCCCGGCGTTCATGCACTGCCCCGACGCGATCACCGTCACCACTCGACCCAACGGCGCCGAGCGCATCGACGCCACCTACGAAGACAACGGACTGGCCTTTGAGATCGCCGAAGTGCACCGGTGCCTCCGGCAAGGGCTCACGGAGAGCCCGGCGATGACGCTCGACGAGACCGTCGCCATCGCGTCAACACTTGACGCCATCCGCGCACAGATCCCCATCAACGACGCGCGTGCAGCCTCACCGACGGACGCCGCCGCGACGAGCTCCTGACGCGACATCCTTCGACGAAGGGCCATCTGATGACCCGTTCACCTCTCGACTTCTACGCCGACCCCGACTCGGGCGCCTGGGAGGAACTCGGCTACGACCCCTACCCGGCGGGCCGCCCACCCATCGACGTGCCGCTGGTGCTCCGCCCGCCGACGCGGGCACTGCGCGACCTGCGCGGCCGCTACGACGCGATCGTGGTGGGCAGCGGAGCCGGGGGCGGCGTCGCCGCTTTCGTACTGGCCTCCGCCGGCCTCTCGGTGCTCGTGATAGAGCGCGGCTCGTGGTTCGGCGCACGCGACCTGGCGGCCGACCACATCCGCAATCACCGGTTCTTCTTCGGAGGAGACCTCGACACGCCTCCCGGGCACCCGCGCGCCGTGCCCAGCGAGGGCCGTGAGGTGGCCATCGAGTCCGACGACCTGCGCTACCACCACAACGCGATCACCGTCGGCGGCGGCACTCGGTTCTTCGGCGCACAGGCATGGCGGTTCCTGCCCGACGACTTCCGCATGGCGTCGCTGTACGGCGTCCCCGATGGATCCGCGCTCGCGGACTGGCCCATCACCTACGACGACCTCGAACCGTTCTACGACCGGGTCGAATGGGAACTCGGCGTGGCAGGGCATCCCCACCCCGGCGAAGGACCCCGCAAACGCGACTACCCGATGGCACCTTTCCCTCCCACTGCTGCACACGCGGTGCTCGCAGCCGGAGCCGAGACGCTCGGCTGGCCGACGGGGGCGGTCCCGCTGCTGCTGAACACCGAGCCCCGCAACGGACGGGCCGCATGCATCCGCTGCGGACAATGCGTCGGCTTCGCCTGCCCCGTCGATGCCCGCAACGGCACCCACAGCACCGTCCTGCCCCGCGCCCTCGACCTCGGGACCGACCTAATCACCCAGGCACAGGTCATCCGAGTGACCGACACCGGCGAGGTGGAGATCGCCGCCGACGGCACCTCACGCGTCCTCCACGCCGGACGGATCGTGCTCGCCGGCGGCGCCGTCGAGACCGCGAGACTGCTCCAGCTCAGCGGCCTGGGCAACGACTGGGTCGGCGACTGCCTCCAGGGACACCTGTACGCCAATGTGTTCGGCCTGTTCGACCAGAACGTCCACGACGGCTACGGGCCCGGACCCTCCGTCGCGACCCGACGCTTCTCCCACGGGAACGACGGCATCGTCGGCGGCGGCCTACTCGGCCACGACTTCATCAAGATCCCTACCATGCACTACGTACTCGGCCTCCCCTCAGGCATCGACCGCACAGGCCCCGACGCGCGACGCGCCCTCGCCGAGAGCTACCAGCACACCGTCAACATCCAGGGCCCCGTCCAAGAAGTACCCACGCGCGAAGCACGCATCCGGCTAGCCTCCACCGTCACCGACCAACTCGGGCTTCCCGTCGCCCGACTCGAAGGGCTCCAACACCCGGAGGACCTGCGCACCGCCGAATTCCTGTCTACTCAGGCCGAGAAATGGCTCTACGCGTCCGGCGCCACCCGCACCTGGCGTATGGGCGCGGGCGGCCGAGGACTCTCCGGCGGCCAGCATCAAGCCGGGACCGCTCGCATGTCCGACTCACCCCAGCACGGCGCGACCGACCCGTACGGCAAAGTCTGGGGCACAGACCGGATCTACGTCGCCGACGCCAGCCTCCACGTCACCAACGGCGGCGCCAACCCCGTCCTGACCATCATGGCCCTCGCCTGGCGAACCGCAGCCCACGCGGCCACCACCGGATAACGGAAAGCCCATCAGCGATTTAAAGCTACTCGAGCAAGCAGATTTGTAGCGGCTGCTCGTAGCGGAAAGCCGTCGCCGTCTGGACTAGTGGCCACCGCGGCAAGTAGCCGGCAGCGTGCCGTGCAGGCCCTAACGGCGACGGCCCGTTGCTCGCCGTCTAGTACGGCAGCAGCACTTTTGTGATCGTCTTGCGTTCCGTGGTGATCTTCGCGGGTGGCCGTGTCGGCCTGGCGGCAGGGCGATCGCAGACGCGGGACGGCCACCGATGATCATCGCGGGTTGTGTGGACCATCGAAGATCGACCAGTGGCCGTGGGCCACAGCATAGACAGCGAGCGGTGGCGGGCTGAGTTCGAGGGCGTCCTGTCCCGGGTGACGGGCCGGTTCGCGCGGGTGGAGACCCGCCGCCGGGTGGGCCCGTTCCTGCTCGGGCTGATGGCGGGTCTGGGCCGGACGAACTGCTGGACCGTCTCCGAGCACGCGGGCGAGGCGTCACCGGACGGGATGCAACGCCTGCTCGCGCGTGCGGTGTGGGACGCCGACGCCGTCCGCGACGACCTACGCGGCTACGTCGTCGAACGGCTCGGTGAACCCGAGGCCGTTCTGGTCGTCGACGAGACCGGGGACCTGAAGAAAGGCACGGCCACGGTCGGGGTGCAACGCCAGTACACCGGAACCGCCGAAAGAATCGAAAACGCGCAGGTCGCGGTCTACCTGGCCTACGCCGCCGACCGCGGCCACACGTTCATCGACCGGGCGCTCTACCTCCCGAAGAGCTGGACCGGTGACCCCTATCGGCTCGCTGCGGCCGGCGTCCCCGACGGCACAGGCTTCCGGACCAAGCCCGCGCTGGCGCGGGAGATGCTCGCCCGCGCGTTCGACGCCGGGACACCCGCTGGCTGGGTCGCGGCCGACGAGGTCTACGGCCAGGATCCGAAACTGCGGGCCGACCTGGCCCGGCGCGGTGTCGGCTACGTGCTGGCCGTCGCCAGCAACCACCAGGTGACCATCGGCATCGGACCGCGCAAGGCCGTCGAGCTCGCCGTGCGTCTGCCTGCTCGCTCCTGGCAGAAGCTCTCCGCCGGCATGGGGTCGAAAGGACAGCGCTACTACGACTGGGCGATGATCGACACCGTCGACCAGGACCTGCCCGGCCGGCACTGGCTCCTCATCCGCCGCAACCGCCGCACCGGCGAGTACGCCTTCTACCGCGCCCACGCACCCGGCCCGGTCCCGCTGTCCGCGCTGGTCCGGGTCGCCGGACGCCGCTGGGCCGTCGAAGAAACGATCCAGACCTGCAAGGAACTCGCCTCCCTTGACCAGCACCAGGTCCGTAAATGGACCTCCTGGCACCGCTGGACCGTGCTCGCGATGCTCGTCCATGCCTTCCTCGCCGTGCTGGCCGCCGACGAACGCGACCAGCCCCCGCCCGAAGGCCTGCTACCCCTGACCGTGAACGAGGTCCGCCGGCTGTTCACCGCTCTCGTCGTCCAGACGGCCGAGACTGTTGCCCACGTCCTGCACTGGTCACAGTGGCGGCGCCGCCATCAAGCCAACGCCCGCGCCAGCCACTACCGACGGCGAGACCACCAACCCAACTGATCATCAGATAAGGGCTGGCGTACTACGCTCACCCATATGGCCGTCGCTGGACGCGTATTCGTGTCATTGGACTGCGCTGACGCCATGCCGCTCGCCGAGTTCTGGGCCGCGATGCTCGGCGGCGAGATCATGTTCGCGACTGCCACGGGCACTGTCGGGGTCCGCACCGACGGGGTCTGGCTCCTTGCCATGGAGATCCCCGGCTACAGCCCACCGACTTGGCCTGAGGCCGACATACCCAAACAGATCCATCTGGATCTCGCCGTCGGCGACCTAGAGACGGCGGTAGTCGAGTCTGAACGTCTGGGTGCCACGCTCGCAGCAGTGCAGCCAGACCCTGATCGGTGGCGAGTGCTGTTCGACCCCGCTGGTCATCCGTTCTGCCTGACGACTGTGACTCCACCCGAGTAGTGCCCCGATGTAATCCCGCCAAGGCCACCCACGACGCGGACACCTTGCCCCAACGGATCACAAAAGTGCTGCTGCCGTACTAGAGCGTAGCGCGAGGTGATCACGGCTGGCGGATCCGTGGGCGCGTCGGCGAGCGTTTCAGGTGACCCTCGACAACCATGACTGCCAGGGCAATCTCCCACCAGGGTGATCTTCCAGAAACCGTGACAGGTTAGGGGCCGGTGCCGGTAGCCGACGCCGGAACGCCATATCGCCTTCCACCGCTGCGGCCGGCCCGCCTGCCCGGCTCGACCGGACGCGACAAGGTTGCTGGATTCCGTGCTAGCACTGATGCGCCCCGGACGGGCGATCTCTAGCCTCGTGACTGACGGCGCCGGGGGTTGGGCGATACCCAGGACACTCGGCGCGGGGGAGGAGCGGACACGGTGTCCGACCCGCAGGCGGATGTGGCGCAGGTTCAACAACGCGTCGATGGGCCCGGGCCGCCGATTGATCGGCGCGGCTCATCCACGTCGAAAGGTGGGCCGAGGGCGCGGACGCCGTATTCCCCCGGACCGCGTCGAAGGACGTCGCCTGGAATGCGTCGTGGATCGAGATTTTCGACTAGAAACGGGGGGCGGGGTTCGATGCCGGCAGAAGAATCCGCGACCGGGATGCCACGGCGGGCCTTCCTGGCCGCGGGTCTGGGCATAGCGACGGTCGGCGCGACGGTGGCACTGGCGAAACCGGCCGCCGCGGCTGGGGACGGGATCCACTACTGGCGCTTCTGTAACAAATGCTTCGGGCTGCTCCGAGAGCTCCGGGCGGACAACAATCATTGCCCGCAGGGTGGTTCTCATGTTATCCAGGGCTGGACGTTCGCTGTGGCGTATTCGAACGGAAACTTTCTCCACGCCGGCGAGACGCCGTCCCTACAAAGCGCCTGGATGGAGTGCTACTACTGTGCGCTCATCTACTACGGCGACGCCAACGGAGTATGCGTCGCCCGAGGCGGGGCGGGTCATTTCGGAACATCCCAGCAGAATCTCCTCCCCCACGACCTGAATCCGATACCGGGCGGCTACCAGTCCGAGTGGCGGTTCTGTTTCAAGTGCGGCACGCTGTACTTCGACGGTTACCGGCCGAACCGCGGTGCCTGCCCGGGGAACCCGGGCTGGGGACACGCCGCAGCCGGTTACATGTTCCAGCTCCAGGTGGCTGCGTACACCTGACCACGTCGAGCGTGCGCCGACGGGCCGGTCCTCGCCGTCGACCCGTCGGCCCGCCAGCTCGCGGCGAGGCCGCTGTCCACAGTGTGGATGGAGCCGGTACGGCGCTGACGCCCCTGTGTTGTCAAGTGGCCGCAGTGGCCGCGGTGGCCGGTGGGCTGGTGCGCGGGATGGCGTTGTAGATCTCGCGGGCGACGTATCGTTTCAGACAGCGGATGACCTCACGTGGGGTCTTGCCTTCCGCGAGGCGTCGTTGTTGGTAGGCGCGGGTGCGGGGGTCGCAGCGCAGACGGGTGATGACAATGCGGTGGAGGGCGGCGTTGGCCTGGCGGTCGCCGCCGCGGTTGAGGCGGTGACGGTGGGTCTTGCCGGATGACGCTTCGATCGGGCTGACGCCGCACAGGGCGGCGAAGGACGCGTCGCTGGCCAGCCGTTGCGGGTTGTCGCCCGCGGCGATGAGGAGGGCCGCGGCTGTATCTGGTCCCACGCCGACGCGGGTGAGTAGTGCGGGTGTGTGACGGGTGAGCAGGGTGGTC
>NZ_JALKFY010000370.1:0-232 GCF_023242985.1 Frankia sp. Mgl5
GATGTGCAAACGAGTCATTGTGATGTATGCAGGCGAGGTAGTAGAAACGGGCGAGACGGAGAAGGTTTTGCAAAATCCTGTTCATCCCTATACCCGAGCGTTGATCGGAGCGCTACCCGACCTGGCAGACCCGGAGCAGCCGCTTCTTGCCATTCCCGGAGAGTCGCCTGATTTGCGCAATCGTCCCTCTGGTTGTGTTTTTGCCAGCCGCTGCACGTGTGCAATCCCGCTC
>NZ_JALKFY010000371.1:0-232 GCF_023242985.1 Frankia sp. Mgl5
GTTCGCGGGCATTCTGCATCCTGGGCTGATCGGCACAGCGCCTTCCCACCAATTGCTGGACAAATGGAACAAACGTGAACGAGATCTGGTTGCCACCAACCCGGAACGCGTTCCTCCGCTAGCCAATTTGCCCACGTCGCATAGTGCCGTACTAGGCAAGCTTCAGGGGGCCGAGTTTGAACGGATTGCGAAGGAAGCTGCACGGACTGTTCCCCCTCGTGAACATGGAGGC
>NZ_JALKFY010000372.1:0-232 GCF_023242985.1 Frankia sp. Mgl5
GGTGATACATTGGTGGTTTGTGAATTGGTTCGTTCAATCAGTTGAGAAACATTGGAGACCGACCTTTTCGTTTCTTCGGCCAGTTTACGCACTTCGTCGGCGACAACGGCGAAGCCTCTTCCTTGTTCGCCCGCCCGTGCTGCTTCGATGGCGGCGTTCAGTGCAAGCACATTGGACTGCTCGGCAATCGCAGTGACCACATTGACGATGTCTCGAATTTTTTCCGAGATAT
>NZ_JALKFY010000373.1:0-232 GCF_023242985.1 Frankia sp. Mgl5
CACTATGTCACTCGCGAAGAAAAGATGCAACGGGCGATTGCCAGCATTGAGGCCGAATTGGAAGAACGTCTGGCAGAGTTTCGCGCGGCAGGCAAGCTTCTGGAAGCGCAGCGTCTGGAGCAGCGAGCCCGCTATGATATAGAAATGATGGCAGAGATGGGCTTTTGTTCGGGCATTGAAAACTACTCCCGCCATCTTACCGGCTTGCCTCCGGGACATCCGCCATACACAC
>NZ_JALKFY010000374.1:0-232 GCF_023242985.1 Frankia sp. Mgl5
GCGGCAAAATGCACACAGGAAGCGGCGCGAATCGTACGAGAAGCGGCAGAACGGGCAGGCGCACCGCAAGGATTGATTCACTGTATTTCTATCCCGACTTTGGCGGCTACAAATGAATTGATGACGCATAAGTTGACAGACGTGATCCTGGCTACCGGCGGCCCCGGCATGGTGAAGGCAGCCTACAGCTCGGGGAAACCTGCGTTCGGGGTAGGGCCTGGCAATGTTCCGG
>NZ_JALKFY010000375.1:0-232 GCF_023242985.1 Frankia sp. Mgl5
CTCAAACGGTGTCGCGATTGCAGCAGTAGTGAAACTGGTGGAAGCGGAGCAAACGGCTGAAATAATCTCCGCTCCCGTGACTGATGTGGAAGCAGAGGTAGGCAAGCTGGAGGCAAGTATCGAACAGACGGCAAGCCAGCTTGAGCAATTGATGCAAGAGGTTACGCAAAAGCTTGGGGATGAGCAGGCAGCGATTCTGGCTGCCCATCTTGCATTCCTGCAGGACCAAGCG
>NZ_JALKFY010000376.1:0-232 GCF_023242985.1 Frankia sp. Mgl5
TCGTAGGGGTAGGAATTGGTGGGACGTTTGAAAAGGCCGCCTATCTGGCCAAAAAGTCGCTGTTCCGGCCGATTGGGGAACGCAGCCCGCGACCAGAGATCGCCGCTTTGGAAGAAGAACTGATGGAGCGAAGCAATAAGCTGGGAATCGGCCCTCAGGGAATGGGAGGGCGAACGACGGCGCTTGACGTAAAAATTGAAATTTTCCCCTGCCATATCGCCGCTCTTCCTGT
>NZ_JALKFY010000377.1:0-232 GCF_023242985.1 Frankia sp. Mgl5
GTATTTATATCCGAACTGAATGCGGTTGATGAAACCGTCGCGATTGTAGCCAGCGTCGATCTGAGCGTAGGTCTCCTCATCCGTCGTCGGCTTCGAAACAATGTTGCCGCCCCACCCGGGATTATAGCCGGTCGGCCCGACCGACGGATCACCACCGCCCCAACCGCCGTCAAACGAGAAGGCCGCCGGGTTATTCATCACATTGCCATTGGCATAGGTGACGGTTCCAGGG
>NZ_JALKFY010000378.1:0-232 GCF_023242985.1 Frankia sp. Mgl5
ATCTGGAGGACGTGATCAGGGTAAGCAGCCAGTTGGCCAGAAACGGCGGGAAGATTGCGCTTGTTCACAAAGCGACCCGGATGGTTGACATCGTCGTCTTGATGCGCCAATACGGAATTGAGCCGAAGCGGCTTCGTTTTGTCCATCCTCGCAGGGAGGCAGAACCCAATATGGTGCTGATCGAAGGAATCCGTGGTGGAAAACCGGAGCTGCGTGTTCAGCCGCCTTTGAT
>NZ_JALKFY010000379.1:0-232 GCF_023242985.1 Frankia sp. Mgl5
TCCATAAAGAACGCGAAAAAAACGATTGATCTGGAATATTTCATTTACCGGGATGACCAAATTGGCAGACGTATCACGAATCTGCTCATCGGACGGGCCGCGGCTGGCGTGCGGATACGGTTTGTCAGAGACGGTTGGGGGAGCCGGCAATTTCCGCCGACTGAGATTGCTCGGATGATGGATGCAGGGATTGAATGCCGAACGTTTTTTCCGGTGCGCTTCCCTTGGATAT
>NZ_JALKFY010000817.1:0-8259 GCF_023242985.1 Frankia sp. Mgl5
CGTGCTCGCCGGTCGTGTCTGGCTGTTCCGGCTTCGAACGTGAAGATGTTGGGTAAGGCGCAGGGGCTTCCTGCCGACCAGATCTTCTGTGATCTGGAGGACTCGGTCGCCCCGGGGGCGAAGGAGTCGGCGCGGGGGAACGTCGTGTCGGTGTTGAACGAGGGTGACTGGGCGGGTAAGACCCGGGTCGTGCGGGTCAATGACCTGACGACGAAGTGGACCTACCGTGATGTCGTGACCGTGGTCGAGGGCGCGGGGGCGAACCTGGACTGCGTGATGCTGCCGAAGGTGCAGACCGCCGCGCAGGTGCAGTGGCTGGATCTGCTGTTGACGCAGATCGAGGAGGTCATGGGTTTCGAGGTCGGTCGGATCGGTATCGAGGCGCAGATCGAGAACGCGCTGGGTCTGTCGAACGTGAAGGAGATCGCGTTCGCGAGCCCGCGGATCGAGACGATCATCTTTGGTCCGGCGGATTTCATGGCGTCGATGAACATGCCGTCGCTGGTGGTGGGTGCGTTGAACCCGGATTATCCGGGGGACCCGTTCCACTACGTGCTGTTCAAGATCCTGGAGGCGGCGCGGGCGCGGGGGGTGCAGGCGATCGACGGGCCGTTCCTGCAGATCCGGGATGTGGAGGCGTTCCGTGGGGTGGCGAAGAAGTCCGCGGCGTTGGGTTATGACGGTAAGTGGGTGCTGCATCCGGGGCAGATCGACGCCGCGAACGAGGTGTACGCCCCCCGGCAGGAGGATTACGATCACGCCGAGCTGATCCTGGACGCCTATGCCTGGCACACCTCGGACGAGGGTGGGCTGCGGGGCGCGGTGATGCTCGGGGACGAGATGATCGACGAGGCGAGCCGGAAGATGGCCGAGGTGATCGCGGGTAAGGGCCGTGCCGCGGGTATGGCGCGTACCGCGGCCTTCGAGCCGCCGGTCGGCTGACCCGGGCCTGGCTGTTTCCCCGTCGAGACCTCAAGGACACAGGAGCCGCTATGGGCAGGATCGCGCAGACCGACGGGCTGACCGAGGTGCAGTCCGACATTCTCGCGGCGGTGCGGTCGTTCGTGGACAAGGAGATCCTGCCGAACGCGGGCGATCTTGAGCGTAAGGACGAGTATCCCGAGGCGATCGTCGAGGCGATGAAGGAGATGGGCCTGTTCGGGATCACGATCCCGGAGCAGTACGGCGGTCTCGGGGAGTCGCTTTTGACGTATGCGCTGGTGGTGGAGGAGATCGCCCGTGGGTGGATGAGCGTGTCGGGGGTGATCAACACGCATTTCATCGTGGCGTATCTGGTGTTGCAGCATGGTACCGACGAGCAGCGGGAGCGGTTGCTGCCGCGGATGGCGACCGGTGAGCTGCGTGGGGCGTTCTCGATGAGTGAGCCGGGGTGTGGTTCGGATGTGTCGGCGATCACGACCCGGGCTGATCGTGACGGCGACGAGTACACGATCACCGGGCAGAAGATGTGGCTGACCAACGGTGCCCGTGCCGGTCTGGTCGCGACGTTGGTGAAGACCGATGAGGGTGCGGAGTCGGTTTATCGGAACATGACGACGTTCCTGTTGGAGAAGGAGCCGGGGTTTGGTACCGATGGTGGTATCACGATTCCGGGGAAGCTGGAGAAGCTCGGGTACAAGGGTGTCGAGACCACGGAGATGATCCTGGATGGTCATCGGGTGCCGGCGAGTTCGATCCTGGGTGGTCCCGGGGCGGCGGGTCGTGGTTTCTACCAGATGATGGACGGGGTGGAGGTCGGGCGGGTCAACGTCGCGGCCCGTGCCTGCGGGATCATGATCCGGGCGTTCGAGTTGGCGATCGCCTATGCCCAGCAGCGGCGGACGTTCGGTCATCAGATCGCTGATCATCAGGCGATCGCGTTCAAGCTGGCGGACATGGCGACCAAGGTCGAGGCGGGTCATCTGATGATGGTCAACGCCGCGCGTAAGAAGGACAGCGGGCAGCGTAACGACGTCGAGGCCGGGATGGCGAAGTATCTGGCCAGTGAGTACTGCCATGAGGTGACCACCGAGTCGTTCCGGATCCACGGTGGTTACGGGTACTCCAAGGAGTACGAGATCGAGCGTCTCTACCGGGAGGCCCCGTTCATGCTCATCGGCGAGGGGACGTCCGAGGTCCAGAAGCGCATCATCAGCCGCGCCCTGCTCAAGGACTACAGACTCCGTTGAACGGGTGATGCGTCGTCCGGCGGCGAGCGGGTCCACGCCCGGGCCCACGCCGTCGGCGGGCGCGGTGCCCGGCCCGCGACGACGGCGTGCGCCTCACCGGTCGGCCGGTGCCCCCTCGCGGCTCGGGAGCGCGATGACGGCGGATCCGGGCATGACGTTCGTGTCCCGCTGGTTGGTCGCCCAGGTCTCCACGCGCACGACATGGTCGCCGTCGGCGTCGATCTCCTTGGCCACCACGCGGCCACCCAGTCGCACCACGTCCGAGAGGTATACGTGGCTGCGGTACTGGCCGTGTAGGGCCTTGAGTGTGCCGTCGTCGCCCATCCAGCTGGTCAGGGAGTGGATCTGCCAGCAGGTGCGCTGGATGCCGACGTCGTAGGCGATCTGGGCGCCCTGCAGGCGGGCCGCGTAGTCGTTGTAGTGCACCGAGTAGACCGGTTCGAGGGCGTGTGTGTTCGGATCGCGGAACGCCCATTTCGGGTGCTTGTGGTAGCGCCGCAGCGCGACCCCGTGCGCGGACAGCCGGGGAATGGGAGCGGCACCCGCGGCGATGTAGGCGATGAAGTCGGTCAGCCCGATCGGGCCCTTGGTGATGACGTCGATCTCGTCACCGACGGCAACGTCGTCCCAGTAGCGCGGCTCCGCGCCGCGGGGGCGTTCGGCGAGGACGTCCGCCTCGATCGCGGTGAGCTCGCTGTCCGTCCACGGGTGGGGCAGCTCGATCTTGCGGGAGTCGCGCCGCTTCTGCATCTCGCCGCGCTCGAAGCGCATCCGGGAGCAGATGAAGGTCGCGACCAGCTCGCCCTGCTGGTTGCGGTACTCCTGGCGCAGGTAGTCCTTGATGCGGCGGCCGCCGAAGTTGCTGTCGGTGGGCCCGTCGAACCCGTCGAACACCACGGTGGCTGTGATCTTGTCGTCGAGTCGGATCGGCCGTTCGAAGGTCATGGTCGTCTCGGCGTGGAACCCGCCCAGGCCGCGCCACCCCACCTGGACGGAGCCGAGGCAGGCGAAGACGAAGCTGGGGGGAGCGACGATGCCGCCGTGCCGCGTCCCCGCCGCATAGTCGGCGTCGGTCCACAGCGGGTTGTCGTCACCTATCCCCTCGGCGAAGCGCAGGATGGCGAGGCGGGTCGCGTACTCGTTGTTGACGCAGGCGTCGGTGCGCAGCTGCGTCCCGATCAGCGCCCGCATTTCCTCCAGCAACTCGTCGGTGAATGTGCCCAGCGCCAGTTCTCTCGCGATGCCGTCGGTCTTTTCCTCATGTGTCGTCGTCATCTGCTCCCAATCTGCGTTCGTGCGGAGTGCGTAGGTGTGGTCCGGTGGCCTGAGGGCCGCGGACCTGCTGGGGAACCACGGGCCCGGGTGGCCGCCGCGCCGCGGCGGGCATGGACGGAGGACACCACGCCCACGGTGCGGTGGCGGTCGAGCCGACGACTCCCTGCGCGGGGCCCGCGGTAACGGGGACGAAGCCGGCTGCTCCCCGGCCGTCGGGTCGTGGCCGGCGGCGCCCGACCTGGCCCCCGGGCATCGAGGTGTTCCGCGCCGGCCGGGTGGGCGGATCCGGGGCCTGCGGGCGTGAACGGACGAGCCGCCGTGCGCCGTGGCCGGAGCGCGGCCGACCGTGGCCTCGACGGACGGCCTCGACCAACCCCCATCGACCAACCCCCTCGCTCGTTCCTAAATCAGAACGTTGGGTCGCCATTACGGATACTTCCACCGCGTGGCGTGGGTGTCAACGCGGCCGGGGGAGGGCTGGTCCGCGCAGGTGGCTCGCGTGGGGCTATTGACCGCCCGTGGTGACCACGGCTAATTTCCCTCCAGAGTTCCCGATTGGAGATGCTCGTTCGTATATAGGAACAGGGGGGGTGTTGCGGACCGTGGTGCCGCGGCGCTGGCGCGGTCTGGGCGTGACCCCGCCAGACGCCTGTCCCGCTCCGTGACGAACGGCCGACGAGCCCCGGCCACGGGTCGGGCCGTCTGTCTGGCAGGTGGGGCGGGGGGAGGAGCCACCCACCGGGAAAGGAGCGCCCGCCGGGCGTCCACCTGGCGGCGGGTGTGCAGTGCAGAGAAGCCCGGAACGGACCTGCCGAAGGCAGTGAACAGATAGGTCATATCCGGCCCGTCCGGGTCGCCCGACAACTCGCGGAGTTTTCCTGATGACGCTACAAGACGTGCCTGCGCCGGGTCCCACCGCCGACCAGTCCATCGCCAGCGAAAATGAGTCGGATCCGAAGAAGATGCGCAAAGTCGCGCTGGCAAGCTTACTGGGAACCGTCGTAGAGTTCTACGATTTCGGTATTTACGCCACCGCGGCGGCCCTGGTCTTCGCGGATGCGTTCTTCCCGGCCTTTGGCGGCCATGGCGGTACCATTGTTTCGTTCGCTACCCAGGGCGTCGCGTTCGTCGCCCGCCCGCTGGGGTCGATCCTGTTCGGGCACTTCGGCGATCGGCTCGGGCGCAAACGGACTCTGGTCTTCACGATGTCGCTGATGGGCGTGTCCACCGTGCTCATCGGCGCACTGCCCACGGCGGGGAGCATCGGGGTCGCGGCACCCATTCTGCTCGTCCTGCTCCGCGTCGCGCAGGGCGTGGCCGCCGGCGGCGAGTGGGCGGGCGCGACGCTGTTCACCTCCGAGCATTCACCGAAGGGCCGCCGCGGCTTCTGGGCCATGTTCACCAATCTCGGCGGCGCGGTCGCGAACATCCTCGCCCTGTCCACGTTCCTCGCCGTGGCGCTCTACATGAGCGACGAGACCTTCACGTCCTGGGGATGGCGCCTCCCGTTCCTGGGCAGCTTCGTGCTTATCGCCGTCGGTCTCTACGTGCGGCTGAAGATCGAGGAGACCCCCGCGTTCGAGGCCGAGGCGAAGCGTCGGCGCAGCAACCGCGGGCTGCCGTTCAAGGAGGCCGTGGTCAACCAGTGGAAGGAGCTCCTGCTCGGAGCGGGCGCGTTGGTGACGGCCTTCTCGCTCGGCTACATCGGGATCGCATACCTGACCAACTACGGCACTGCCACGCTGGGCCTGAGCCGACCCGAGGTGCTGACGGCCGGCATTGTCGGAAATGTTGTGAATGGTTGCGCAATCATCTCGGGTGGCCTTCTGAGTGACCGGTTCGGCCGTCGGCGGGTCCTGCTGGTCGCCAACACGGTCGGCATCCCCTGGGCGCTGGTCCTGTTTCCGCTGTTGGACACGGGCACACTTACCGCCTTCTGGGTCGGGATGGCGGTCACCTTCCTGATCGCCGGTCACGGATTCGGCGTCGCGGGGTCGTTCCTGTCCGAGCTGTTCCACACCCGCTACCGCTACACCGCGGCCGGGCTCTCCTACAGCCTCGCGGGCGTTGTCGGCGGCGCGGTACCTCCGCTCGTCGCCGCCAGCATCATCGGAAGCCACGGCGGATTCGTGTTCGGCCTGTTCCTGGCCGCCTACTGCCTGGTGAGCCTGCTGTGCGTACTGGCTCTGCGGGAGACCGTCGGCAACGAACTGATCGAGACGCCCGCGGAGCAGCAGGGGGTGACATCGTGAAGCTGACAGTCACAGCTGTCTCGGTCGGCCGCGTCTTCGGCCTCCAGAAGGCCGCGCTCACCTACCTCCGGGGCTGGGGCGAGACCCTGGACATCCCGCTGATCATGTTCGTGATCCAGGGTGGTGCCACGCCGGTGATCGTCGACACCGGGGCCGACCTGAGCCGGGCCTGGGAGCACCACCGGATCAGGATGGAGCAGACGCCCGAGGAGCGGCCCGACGCGGCGGTGCGCGCGCTGGGCGTCGACCCCGATGAGGTGGGTCTGGTCGTCAACACCCACCTGCACTGGGACCACTGCTCCAACAACCATCTGTTCCCCAACGCCCGCATCGTCCTTCAGCGGCGCGAGATCGATTTCGCACGGAGGCCGGTCGGGTGGCATCGGCGCCAGTTCGAGGCCGTGCCCGACCTGATCCCGGCGTGGCTACGCGCCGAGAACCGGATCGACGCGATTGACGGCGACACCGAGCTGGCGCCGGGGGTCTCGGTGGTCGCCCTGCCCGGTCACACGCCGGGTTCGCAAGGGGTCGTGGTCGAGGCTGAGGCGAACCGCTACCTGCTCGCGGGTGACTGCGTCGATCTGTACGAGAACTGGGCGGGCGACGCGGAGGCCGACCGGATCCCGTCCGGCTTCTTCACCGATCTCGTGGCCTACGAGGAGAGCATGCGGCGGATCGAGCGGTTCGGCTGCGAGGTGATCCCGAGCCACGACCCGCTGGTGGTCGAGCGTCGGGTCTTCCGTTGAGCGCACGCCGCCAACGGCGGTTGCAGGTCGTCAAGCGCCTGTCGGCAGTCCGAGTTTGTTTGCGAACAAGTCCGTCAAACCGCATAGGCGAGCAGACGGGCAGACGACCATTGCCGAGCCCCGTCGGCCGGATGGCCCGCGTGGACGGCGGAGAGAGGAAGCGGCGATGAGCGGCCCGATCCCATCGTGGGGACGCGATGTCACTGTCGAACAGGTAGGCGGCGTCCCGTTCCGGATGTACGAGCCGCGGACGCGGAGGCTGGAGTCCCTGCTGGACCATGCCGACCGCTGGGCGGGCCGGGCCCATGTCGTGCAGGGCGACGTGCGGCTCGACTTCGGCGACCTGGTGCCAGCGGTCGGTCGCAAGGCGGCCCAGCTGCGCCAGCACGGGGTGGGCCGGGGGGACCGGGTCGCACTGCTGGGCTGGAACAGCCCGGACTGGGTGGTGAACCTCTGGGCCACCTGGTGGCTGGGCGCCGTCCCGGTCCTGGTCAACGCCTGGTGGAGCACCCGGGAGATGGAGCACGCCTTCACGGCGCTCACACCTGTCGCCGTGCTCGCCGACCGCCGCCTGGAGCACAAGGTGCCGGCTGGGAGTCCCGTCGCGCCGTGGCTGATGGCCGACGCGGTCGACGGTCCGCCGCCGCAGCGTCCCGACAGCGACGACGAGAACGAGCCCGCCCTGATTCTGTTCACCTCCGGCAGCACCGGATTCCCCAAGGCGGTCGTGCTCTCGCACCGCTCGATCATCTCCGGCCTGCACTCGCTGCTGAGAATCACCAAGCGGCTTCCGCAGGAACTCGAGGGCGCGGCGCCCAGCGTCGCCCTGCACACGGGGCCGCTGTTCCACGTCGGCGGCGTTCAGACCCTCGTGCGGGGGGTCATGGTCGGCGAGACCCTGGTGTTCCCGCAAGGCAAATTCGACGCACACGCGGCGATGGACCTCATCGCCGCGCACGGTGTCACCCGCTGGAGCGCCGTCCCCACCATGGTCAGCCGGCTGCTCGACGCCCAGGCGCAGCGGCCGGTCGACCTGCACAGCCTGCGGTCACTGACGCTGGGCGGTGCCCCCGCCCACCCCAGTCTGTACCAGCGGATCCGCGACGAGCTGCCGTCCGTCCAGGCACGCGTGGCCACGGGTTACGGCCTCACCGAGAACGGTGGGCAGGCCACCGCGGCCAGCGGCCGCGACACCCGTGACCGGCCCGGCTGCTGCGGTCTGCCGCTGCCCACCGTCGAGATCTCCTTCGGTGACCGGACGCCGGGCGGGGACGGCGAGGTCCTGCTCCGCGCCGCGTCGCAGATGCTCGGCTACTACGGGGAGGCGTCCGGCCCCATCGACGCCGACGGGTGGCTGCACACCGGTGACCTGGGCTACCTCGACGAGGACGGCTATCTCTGGGTGACCGGCCGCAGCAAGGACCTCATCCTGCGCGGGGGCGAGAACATCGCGCCGCTGTCGGTCGAGCGCGCGCTGGTCGGCGTGCCCGGCGTTCTCGACGCGGCGGTGATCGGCCTGCCGCACGCCGACCTGGGGGAGGAGGTCGCGGCGGTCGTGGTGGTCGACGAGGCCACCGCGGGCCGGCCGGACCTCGCGGAGTACATCGTCGAGGTCCTGCGCTCGGACCTGGCGTCCTTCGCGATCCCGACCCGGTGGCGCTTCCAGACCGAGGAACTGCCGGTGCTCGGGTCGGAGAAGATCGACAAGCATGCGCTCGCCGCGGAGTTCGCCGCCGAGACCGCCGCTTCCCGGTGAGCATCCCGGCCGGGGGGGGGGGGGGGGGCCCGGGGGGCCCC
>NZ_JALKFY010000817.1:8269-32157 GCF_023242985.1 Frankia sp. Mgl5
CCCGCCGCCGCCCGCCGGCGGCCGGGGGGCCCCCCCCGCCGGGGGCGGCCCCCGACGCGGCGCGCACCGAGGCCGGGTACGGCTGCGGCACGACACCCCTGCCGAAGCAGTGTCGGCGAAGCAGCGCAGACGAAACAGCGCCGGCCAGAACTGAGTGCGAGGAGAGGCTGTGTCGCGTTCCGCGCTTGTCATCGGTGGCACCGGGCCTACCGGGCCGGGAGTGGTGCGCGGACTGCTCGACCGCGGCTTCGACGTGACGATCCTGCACGGCGGCCAGCACGAGGTCGAGCTGCCTGCCGAGGTCCGCCACATCCACACCGACCCGCATTGGCCGGACACGCTCGGCGCCGGCCTGGGCCGGGCGGAGTTCGACCTCGTGGTGGCTCAGTACGGGCGGCTCGCGGTCACCGCGCAGGTCCTCGCCGGCCGCACCGACCGGGTGGTCGCCGTCGGGGGTGCCCACGGCTCCCTCGCGCACGCCGCCGATCCGCGCTGGGGAGCGCTGGGCCGGCCCGCCCTGCCCCCCGAAGAGGCCGAGCACCTGGAACAGGACCCCGCACACGGCACGCTCGCGGTCAGGATGGCCGCCGCGGAACGGGCCCTGTTCGACGCCCACGCGGCGGGCGCGTTCGCGGCGACCCTGCTGGCCTATCCCGTGGTCTACGGCCCGCGGCAGGTCGCGCCGCACGAGTGGTGCATCGTGCGGCGGATCCTCGACGGCAGGCGCCGCATCGTCGTCGCCGACGGGGCCATCCGCATGGAGAGCAGGCTCTACACCGAGCATGCGGTGCATGCCGTGCTGCTGGCGGTGGACCACCGCGCGGCCGCGTCCGGGCGCAAGTACGTGGTCGCCGACGACAACGTGTTCACGATGCGCCAGCGCATCGAGTTCATCGCCGCCCGGCTCGGCGTGGACGTGGAACTGGTCGACCTGCCCTACCCGCTGGCGACCCCGTGCCACCCGTACTGGCGCCACGGGCCCGACCACCGGCTGCGCGGCAACGCCCGCATCCGGGCGGAGCTGGGCTACGCCGACACCACCCCCGCGGCGGACGCCCTCGGCGCGACGGTCGACTGGCTGGTCGAACACCCGCCGGTGCCCGGCGGTCCGGAGGAGAAGCGGCTCGGTGACCGGTTCGACTACGCCCATGAGGACGATCTGATGGAACGCTGGGCCGCGGTGCGCCGTGACTGGTCCGACGACGTGGACCCGTTCCGGCCGACCCACGCCTACCGCCACCCGCGCCGTCCCGGCGAGACGTGGCACCCGGGCGGTACGGCCACGCCGTAGTCGTTCCGACGTGGCCGTACCGCCCGGCCGGCTCAGGACTCGGCGATGGTCGCGACGTCGAGCACGAACCGGTACCGGACGTCGCCGGCACCGAGGCGGTCGTAGACCTGGTCGAGCTCCTTGGCCGCGACGACCTCCACCTCGGCACTGATGCCGTTCTCGGCGCAGAAGTCGAGCATCTCCTGCGTCTGCGGCATGCCGCCGCTCATCGAACCGGCCAGCACGCGCCGGTTCGTCAGCAGCGTGTAGGGGTCGACGCGCAGCGGCTCGTCGGGCACGCCGAGGTTGACGAACGTGCCGTCCAGGTCGAGCAGGTCGAGATGGGCGGACAGATCGTAGTTCGTCGGGACCGTCGACACGATCAGGTCGAACGAGTCCCGCAGCGAGCCCAGGTCGCCGGTCGTCCGGTAGTCGTCCGCCCCGAGGCGCTCGGCGTCGGCGCGGCGGTCCTCGGTGAGTTCCAGGACCGTCGTGCGCGCGCCGAGCGCGTGGGAGATCTGGACGCCGATGTGCCCGAGCCCGCCGAACCCCAGGATGCCGACCCGCCTGCCGGGGCCCGCGCCCCAGCGCCGCAGCGGCTGGTACATCGTGATGCCCGCGCAGAGCAGGGGGGCCGCGGCGTCCAGCGGCAGGGCGTCGGGGATGCGGGCGACGAAGCGCTGGTCGACGACCACGAGTTCGCTGTACCCGCCCAGCGTGGTCGCCCCGTCGCGACCCACCCCGTTGTAGGTCAGCACCTTGCCGCGGCGGCAGTAGGACTCCTGCCCCGCGCGGCAGGCGGGGCAGTCCCGGCACGAGTCGACCAGGCAGCCGACGCCCACGTGGTCGCCGGCGGTCAGCCCGGCGACCTGCGCGCCCACCTCGCGGACGATGCCGGCGATCTCGTGACCGGGCACGATCGGATAGCGGGTGTGCCCGAACTCCGCGCGGGCGTGGTGGACGTCGGTGTGGCAGACCCCGGCGTAGGCGATGTCGATCAGCACGTCGCGCGGGCCGACGTCGCGGCGCTCGACGGTGATCGTGCTGAACGGTGCCGTCGGGCCGCTCATGGCCCGGGCCTTTGCGGTGATCACGATGACTGCCTCTCGATGGCTCGCCGGGTCCGGGGTTCAGCTGATGAGCGACTGGTACTCGAGGTACTCCTCGATTCCGTACCGGCCCATCTCCCGGCCGATGCCCGACCGCTTGAGGCCACCGTGCGGGGCGCGCATGTCGATGGGCGCGCCGTTGATCCGTACGCGTCCGGTGCGGATGCGCCGCCCGACGTCCCGTGCCCGCGCGGGGTCGGCCGCCCAGACCGCGCCCGCGAGCCCGTAGTCGGAGTCGTTGGCGATGGCGACGGCCTCGTCGGTGTCGTCGAACGGGATGATGATGACCACCGGTCCGAAGATCTCCTCCTGGGCCAGCCTGCTGCTGTTGTCACCGGTGAAGACGGTCGGCTGCACGTAGTAGCCCCGGTCGAGGTGCGCCGGCGCCTCCGGACCGCCGGCGATCAGCCGCAGTCCCTCGTCGATGCCGGTCTGGATGTAGCGGCGCACGCGGTCGCGCTGGGCATCGGAGACCACCGGTCCGAGGGTCGTGGCCTCGTCCAGGGGGTCGCCGATCACGTAGCTCGTCGCCTTCGCCGCGGCGATCTCCTCGGCTTCGGCCAGCCGCCCGCGGGGGACCAGCATGCGCGAGAGGCCGCCACAGACCTGGCCGGAGTTGCGGAAGGCGTCGCCGAGCCCGTCGACGACGGCCTTCTCCAGGTCGGCGTCCGCAAGAATGATGTTGGCGGACTTGCCGCCGAGCTCCAGAGCCACGCGCTTGACCGACCGCGACGCCAGCTCCATCACCCGGCTGCCCGCGCGCACCGAGCCGGTGAGCGAGACGATGTCGATGAGCGGATGGGTCGCGAGCGCCTCGCCGATCTCCGGGCCCGTTCCGCTGACCAGGTTGAACACGCCCCTGGGTAGGCCGGCCTCGGCGGCGGCCTCGGCGAACAGGAAGGCGCTCAGCGGCGCGACCTCGGTGCCCTTGAGCACCATGGTGCAGCCGGCGGCGATGGCCGCGCCCGCCTTGAGCGCGATCATCCGCATCGGCCCGTTCCACGGGGTGATCGCCCCGGCGACACCCGCGGGGATGCGCCGCACGATCGTGTCGTCGAACCGCTCCTCCCACACGATGTCCTTCAGGCTCGCCGCGGCGAGGCGCAGGTCGTTGATGGCGGTGGCGGACTGCGAGCCGCGGGCGAGTGTGATCGGTGTGCCGACCTCGCTCACGATCGTGCGCGCCAGCTCCTCGGCCCGTGTGTCGAGGATGTCGGCGATGCGGGTGAGCATGTCGATCCGGTCGTCGACCGTCGAGCGCGACCAGGGCTCGAACGCCCGCGAGGCGGCCTGGGCGGCGCGGTCGACGTCGTCGGCGTGGCCCCGCGGTAACGTCGCGAGCGGTTCCTCGGTGGCCGGGTTGATGACGGTCAGGGTGCCGGTGCCCGCCGAGCTGACCCACTCACCGTCGATGAAGATCGTTCTTTTTTCGATCACGACTGTCTCCCTTGCGCGAGCACCGCGGGGACGCGGGGTCACATGTACTACCGTGGTCGTATATACGGACAACCGTTCCTCTTGGCGATCGCGACGGTACAGCGCACGGAAACCCGGGTCAATGCGCCCGCCGGCGCTCCGTCCGGCGCGTCACGGTGGCCGGGGTGCCGGGCCGCCCATCGCGGCGGCCGGTCCGCCGGGCCTGCGGCTACTGTGCAGGCATCCGTGGCGCAGACCGCCCTGTGGCCGGCTGCGGCGGGGCTCGGTTCGGGGCTCGTGACGGAAGGACGTGCAGAACATGGTCGAGGGCCATCGCACGATCACGAGGGTGACCCGCATCCTCGAGGAGGTCGTCTACCGCCCGGGGATCAGCTACGCGGAGCTGACCCGTGCGCTCGAAGCGCCCAAGAGCTCGGTCTACGGGTTCATTCGGGGCCTGCTGGACACCGACTGGCTCGTGGAGCAGGACCACCGGCTCTACCTGGGGCCCGCGTTCTTCAGCCTGACCATCGCCAGCGGCGACGTCCGCGCGGGCCTGGTGTCGACGGCCGATCTCGAGACCCTGCACCGGGAGGCGGGCCTCACCGCGTTCGTCGGCGTCCGGTCCGGCGACAGCCTGCTCTACATCGCGCACACGGGCAGCGACATGATGACCGTGTTCCAGGCGCGGTCCAACATCCGGCGCAGCCTGCTGACGACGGCCGGGGGGCGGGCGCTCCTCGCGACGCTACCCGCGCTGGAGCTCCAGGCCTACCTGCGGCGGCGGGAACCCGACGAGGTCGAGAAGGTCGAGCGGTTCCTGGCCGTGCTGCCCGGCATCCGAGAGTCGGGGGTCGCGGTCAGCGTCAATGCCATCAGCCGGCGCACGGGAGTCGCGGTCGTCCTGCCGCACGCCACCGGTCGCGCGATCGCGGCGGTGACCCTCGTCGGCGAGAGCGTGCACGTCGACCCGCGGGTGGACGAACTCGGCGAACTCATCAAGTGCCACATCGCGAAGTGGCGCGACCGGTCGGGGGCCTCACCGCGCGAACCGCTGTAGCGGGCCGCTACTGGACGTGGCGGGATGGTTGCGCTGCGGCATGCCACCGGGCAGTGTCGGGAGTGCGGCCCGCCGGTGTGATGGGACGTCGCGCGCCGCGCCGGGGTGCCTCGCCGCGGACGTGTGGCTATACCGCCTGTTGACAGGGTCGATCCGCCGCCCTACCTTTCTGCCAATCGTTAGTACGGTCACACGTTCGTATATACGTCCGATGGCTGCGTGAAGATCTGCCCGCCGTGGATCGCGAGATCCGTCGGGCCCATTCGCGGTGGTGCGAGTACCACGGCGAGCGGGGTCCCACGCATCGCACCCACGTCCTCTTTACGCTGCCCGATCGACGCGAAAGCCCATCAAAGTAGTAGCCACGGCTGTGCCATGCCGTGGCTGCTTCGGCGACTTCAGGCACGTTCTGACGTCCGCGACAAAGGAGCCACAAATGCCCGCTATGCGACGACTGTCCTTACTTCCCTTACGAAGGTCGTCTTCGTCGCCGAGGTCGCGCCGGACCGTGTCCGCTGTCGCTGTCCTTGCGGTCGCCGGGAGCATAGCCGCGGGTTGCGGGGGCTCCTCGGACAACAGCGCGGGAGACGACGGGGCGCTGAAAGTCAAGATCATGTCTACCTCGGCGACCTTTACCGACCTCCCCACCGTGGTCATCGTTGCGCAGGACTACTTCAGGCAGGTCGGACTCGACGCCGATATCAGTTTCTCGAACGCCAGCAATGCATCTCTGATCACCCAGGCCGTGATCTCCGGGGACACCAACATCGGTACGTCCGGTGCAGGCGCGCTGTACAACGCCTATGCCGAGGGCAAGACCAACCTCGTCAGCCTCGGAACCATGAACCCCAGTATCACCTTCGGGCTGGCGCTGAACCAGGAGACGCTGGACACTCTCGCCGAGCGCGGAGTGACACCGGAGTCGTCCGCGGAAGAGCGCGTCCAGGCGCTGCGCGGCCTCACCCTCACCTCCTCGCCGGAGGGCTCCACCGGCAACACCTATCTGCGCGTCATGCTCAGCGAGTACGGCGTCGATCCGGATCACGACGTGACGATCCTTCCCAACAACGACGCCTCCGCCCAGATCGCGACCACGCGGCAGGGTCGGGTCAGCGGGTTCGCCCAGTCGTTCCCGCGGGTCAACTTCCCCGAGGCGGAGGGCTGGGGCGGGCTGTGGCTGAACTGGGCGGTCGACCTTCCGTCCATCCTTCCGCTGGCCTCGCACGAGTACTACACCACCCGCTCCTGGCTGGAGCAGAACCCCGAGATCGCCAAGCGCGTCATGCAGGCCGTGTGGCTCGCCGACCGGGACCTGCACAACCCGACCGATGAGCTGCGGGACAAGGTGCGGGGATTGCCGCAGTTCGCCAACCTGAACGAGACGGCCTTCAATGCGGGCTGGGAGGTCGCGGTCGGTGCCTACAAGGACGCGTCTCCCCTGACGACCCAGGAGATGTTCGACAACCAGGTCCGGCTCGTGAACCTCAACCGTGACTCGCCGCTCACCTTCGGCTTCGACGACATCTACGACCTGAGCGCCGCGAAGGCCGCGCAGCCGTGACGAGGAGGCGATGATGTCGAAGAATCCGCTGACCGGGAGCGCAGGGCCCGGGGAGACCGCTACCTCGACGGAGAAGGCCCCGGAGTTCTCCTTCCAGAAGGTCAGCCGAAAGTTCCGCTCCGGTGACGGGGAGTTCGCCGCGCTCGAGTCGGTCGATCTCGATATCGAGAGCGGCTCGTTCGTCTGCTTTATCGGTCCGAGCGGATGTGGCAAGACCACGCTGCTGAACATGTCAGCCGGGCTGCTGGGACCAAGCGAGGGTGCCGTTTACTTCCGCGGCAACCGGCTGAACGGGGTAAACACCGGGGTCGGGTTCATCACCCAGCACGACAATCTTCTGCCGTGGCGCACCCTGGAGAAGAACGTCGGGATCGCCCTCGAGATCGAGAGGGTGCCCCGCAAGGAGCGCCGCCAGCGGGTCGCCGAGGTGATCGAGCTGGTGGGGCTCAAGGGCTTCGCGCAGCGGTACCCCTCGCAGCTGTCGGGCGGCATGCAGAAGCGTGCCTCGCTCGCGCGTGGCCTGGTGTACAACCCCTCGACGCTGCTCATGGACGAGCCGTTCGGGGCGCTCGACGCGCAGCTGCGGTTCACGATGCAGAAGGAGCTGCTGCGGATCTGGGAGCGGGACCGCAAAACCATCATCTTCGTGACGCATGATCTGGATGAGGCTCTTCTGCTGGCAGACAAGGTCGTCGTGTTCGGAACCCGCCCGGGCCGCGTCGTCCACGTGGAGGACGTGCCGCTGGAGCGGCCACGGGACCTCGCCGAACTGCGGCTCAGCCCGGTCTACGGCGAGCTCTGGGAACGACTGTGGAAGTTGCTGGACCACTCTTCACCCGCCAAGGAGGCATCGTGAACCCGACGCCGGTGTCGACAACAGCCGGAGTGCAGGCCGCGGTGCCGGCCGGGCCGCAGGGCGTCGGCGTGCCGGGCGGCGGCGGCGCGCAGGGCGGTGTGCTGGGCGGCCCCGTGGCGGCCACCGTCACCGGCTCGGATGAGCAGTCGTCCACCACCGCGGCCCGCAAGCCGCGCCGCCCGATGGACATCAAGCGGCTGATCGTCCTCATCTCGCGGGTGGTACTCCCGGTCGGGGTGCTGGCACTCTGGGAGACCGCGAGCGGGGACCCCGCGACCGAGTCGGGCGTGCTCATCGACAGTTTCTACGTCAGCAAGCCGTCCGAGATCTGGTCGGCGCTGACCGGCTGGGTCGAGGAGGGCGTGCTGCTGGACAGCATCCAGGCGACCGTCATCGCGACGGTGTACGGGTTCGCCATCGGCGCGGTGCTCGGCGTTCTGGTGGGCATCGTGCTGGGCAGCAGCCCGATGCTCGGCGAGATCTTCCAGCCGTTCATCGTCGCGCTCAACGCGGTCCCGCGGCTGGCCCTGGTGCCGCTTTTCATCCTGTGGTTCGGATTCGGCCTGGGTTCCAAGGTGGCGCTGGTCACCCTCATCGTCTTCTTCCTCGTCTTCTACAGCACCTACGAAGGTGTGCGTGACGTCGAACAGCGCCTTATCGACGTGCTGAAGGTGATGAACGCGTCGAGGCTCACCGTGCAGCTGAAAGTTCGGATCCCCTCGGCCGGGACCTGGATCATCCAGGGCCTGCGGGTCTCGGTGCCCTACGCGCTCGTCGCGGCGGTCACCGCCGAGATCATCGGCGCCAACACCGGCATCGGTTATCTGATCCAGCGGTCGGCGGGTAACTTCTACACCGCCGGCGTCTTCGCGGGCATCGCCGTGCTCGTGGTGGTGTCCACCATCATCAACGCACTGGTGACGCTGCTGGAGAAGCGCCTGCTGCGGTGGAAGCCGCGCAACCTGACCAACGTCTCCGCACCGTGAGCCTGCCGGTTGGCTCCGGCCCGCTCGCAGGGACGCGCGTCCTTGAGATCGCGGGCCGGGGCCCCGGGCCCTTCGCGGGCATGCTCCTGGCGGACATGGGAGCGGAGATCCTGCGCATCGACCGGCCGGATCCCCCCGCCCGTCCGCAGGCGCCCGACCACCGCCTGGAGCTGTACAACCGCGGACGGCGCTCCGTGGTCGTCGATCTCAAGCACGGAGCCGGCCCCGAGGTGGTGCTGCGTCTGGTCGAACGGGCGGACGTGATCTACGAGGGGTACCGGCCCGGCGTCGCCGAACGTCTCGGGATCGGCCCGGACGCGTGCCTGCGGCGAAACCCGCGGATCGTCTACGGGCGCGGCACGGGCTGGGGGCAGACCGGGCCCCTGGCGGACAAGGCCGGCCACGACATCAACTACATCGCGCTCGCCGGGGCGCTCGACCCCCTCGGCTACGCGGGCGGGCCGCCCGCCATCCCGCTCAACCTGATCGGTGACTACGCGGGCGGCGGCATGATGCTCGCCTTCGGCATCGTGTGCGCGCTGCTGGAGGCGCGCGGCTCGGGCCGGGGCCAGGTGGTCGACGCGGCGATGGTGGACGGGGCGTCGCTGCTCATGACCCTGTACCACGGACGTCGGATGATGGGCACGTGGAGCGACGAACGCGGCACGAACTACGTGGACTCCGGCGCGCCGTTCTACAACGTCTACGAGACGAGCGACCACCGGTACGTCGCGATCGGCGCGATCGAGCCGAAGTTCCAGCGGGTGCTGTTCGACGCCATCGGCGTGGACCTCGACGGCATCACCATGCCGGTGTCGACGATCGACCGCACCGACTGGGCCGAACTGCGGCGCCGGCTCGCGGCGGTCTTCGCGACCCGCACCCGCGACGAGTGGACCAAGCTGCTCGCCGACGTCGACGGCTGCTACTCGCCCGTGCTGTCCCTCGGGGAGGTGTCCGCACATCCCCATCACCAGGCGCGTGACGGCTTCCCGGAACTCGGCGGAATCCCCCATCCCGCGCCGGCGCCCCGGTTCGGGCGGACCCCGGCGGCCATCCGGACGGCCCCGCCCAGGCCCGGGGAGCACACCCGGGAAGCCCTGGCGGACTGGGGCTTCACCGACGACGAACTGCAGACGCTGCACCGGGACGGCGCAATCCGGTAGCGGCGGCGCGATCGCGGCGATGGCGACCCGGACCAACGGCGATCCGCTTCCCCACGGCGATCCGCCCGCGACGGTGCCCACCGGCAGTCGCCGGTGGGCACCGTCATCTCTGCGTCGCTCCCGACGCGCTCAGCAGGACACCGCCGGGCCGGACCGGCAGCCCGACGTCGGTGAGGTCGTAGCGCAGCAGGGCGCCCGTGGGCAGCCGCACCTCGCTCAGGTCGTCGTCGGTCGGGTCGCCGGCCTGGGCGCCGAGGTGGCGGATCAGGGCACGCAGGACGTTGCCGTGGGCCACGACCAGAACGGTCCGGCCGGCATCCAGATCGTCCGCGATCTCCGACTCGTAGTACGGGCGGAGCCGGTCGAGGACGTCCGCGATGGACTCCGTCCGGGGGACGTGTACGCCCAGCTCCCGGTACCGTGCGTCGTCGTCCTGGCCGAAGACGCTGCCCGGGGCGATCGGCGGCGGCGTTCCGTGGAACGAGCGGCGCCAGAGACGAAGCAGGTCCGCGCCGTACTCGGCGCGGACCTGCATGCGGTTACGGCCCTGCAGGGCGCCGTAGTGGCGCTCGTTGAGCCGCCAGCTGCGCCGGACCGGGATCCAGTGCCGGTCGGCGGCGTCGAGCGCGAGGTCCGCGGTCGACACGGCCCGGCGCAGAAGGGAGGTGTGCACGACGTCGGGGAGGAGGCCGGTGTCGCGGAGCAGGTCGCCGCACCGGCCGGCCTGAACCCGGCCGCGTGCGGACAGCGGCACGTCGACCCAGCCGGCGAAGCGGTCTGCGGCGTTCCAGGCGCTCTCCCCGTGCCGCAGCAGCAGCAGGGTGCGGGACCCGGTCATCCGGGCGGGCTCCTCCAGGTGGGCGGCCCGGTGGCGGCGTGGCGCCGCGCCCCGGGTGACGGTCGAGACAGTCTCAGTCGAGGTGTCCGCCTTCGCGGAGGACCTCCTCCGCGATACGGAAGGCCTCGCCCGCCGCGGGCAGCCCGCAGTAGACCGCCGTCTGCAGCAGGATCTCCTGGATCTCGGCGACCGTGGCGCCGTTGGTCATCGCGCCCTCGATGTGGTGGGCGAGCTGCGCGGGCCTGTTCAACGCGGTGAGCATAGCGACGTTGATGATGCTGCGCTGCTTGCGGTCGATTCCTTCGCGGGACCAGATCCGCCCGAAGCAGACCTCTTCGGAGTAATCCTGGATCACCTCGTTGAAGGAGTTGCGCTTCTTGTCCTTTGCCGCGACATAGTCGGCACCCATGAGCTCGCTCAGGACGCGCCGGCCGTTCTCCTTGTCGGTCACGCTGTTTTTCCTCCTGCGTCGGTGTCGGGTGTGCGTCGGTCCGTCTTGGTGTCTCAGCCGCGGTCGAGAACTTCCTGTACCTCGCTGGCCGAGAGCTTGATCTCGACGCCCGCTCGTTCGTTCTGCAGGAGCAGCGGTGTCTGCGAGTCGCGACCGCCCCAGCCCCGTTCGAGGGCTTCCGCGAAGTCCTCCTGCACGAGGCGGGCGGCGCGCATGGGGACGCCGAGCTCGTCGGCCAGCTCGATCGCCAGCCGAAGATCCTTGTTCGCCAGCGCCAGGGCGAACGAGGGCGGCTCGAAGGCAGACTGCAGATAGCGGTCGCTGATGCGGTCGAACGTGCGGGCCCGGCCGATCGCGCCCTGGCGCATCGCGTGCCAGAGGGCCGCCGGCTCGACACCCGCCTTGACCCCCATCGTGAAGACCTCGGCGGTCGCCGAGCGGATCATCATGCTGGCGCAGTTGTGGACCAGCTTCGCGGTGTTGCCCGCGCCGATCTCGCCGACGAGGATCACCTGGTCGCCGATGGCGTCGAGGACGGCGCGGTGGCGCTCGAAGGCCGCCTGATCGCCGCCAACGTAGATCGCGAGCTTGCCTGACCGGGCGCCTTTGGGGCCGCCGCTCACCGGCGCGTCGAACAGTTCGATGCTGTGCTTGCGGCAGGTCTCGTGCACCTCGCGGACCACGGTCGGCGAGTTGGTGGTGAGGTCGAACCAGACGGCGCCCGCCCGCAGGCCGCTGCACAGCCCGTTCTCGCCGAGGCCCAGTTCCTGCATTTCCTGCGGGCCCGGTAGTGATGTGAGGACCACATCGACCTGGCGGGCGAGATCGATGACCGAGTCGGCCCAGGTCGCCCCGGCCGCCTCGTGTTCCGCGGCGCTCTCCCGGCGGAGATCGTGCACAATCAGTTCATAGCCGGCCGCGCGCAGGTTGAGCGCCATTCCGGCGCCCATGGCGCCGAGCCCGATGAAACCCACCTTCATGTTGCAGATGTCCTTCCGTTTTCAGGGACGATGGCGCCCCTCCGGGGCACGACCGTCAGACGGCCGTCTCTGGCGGGACCGCCTCTGCAAAAGATCGCTTCTCCGTGGATCCCCGCTCGGGGGACCTGCCCGACCTCGATGTCCGCATCGCTCTGCGTGTCGGGTGCCGCATGCCTGGTACTGCGGTGCGTATATGCGAATGACCGATTGTATGTGCGAACAGCACGGTAGGGTCTCGTATGGGGGGCTGTCAACGTCCCGGGCCTCTCGCGGGGCGGGGCGCGGGGGTGTGTCCCTCGATGCGCGATCGCGTCGGAGGCGTTGACAGTCATATGTGTCGCTCCTAGCATCGGGCTGTAAATGCGTACTCCTGTACGTAAATGCGAACAGGCCGTGGTGTCGGTGCTCAGCGCGTCGAGCAGTTCACTGCGGCACATCCGGACTGGCGCGCGATCCGCGACGCTCGCGCCCGAGTGACCACGGAGGCCCTGGATGACCGCGCTCGAAGGCGTGAAGGTGATTTGTGTAGGTCAGTTCTACTTTGCCCCTTATTGCTCGATGTTGATGGCACGCCTCGGCGCGGACGTCATCAAGGTCGAGGCGCCGGAGGGGGACCCGTACCGCCGGCTGCCCACCGTCGACCACGACGGCTTCCCGATCCAGTTCCGGTTTCTCAACTCCGGTAAGCGCACCATTCGGCTGGACCTCAAACAGCCTGCCGGGCAGGAGGTGCTCCGCAACCTCGTCCGCACCGCCGACGTGCTCGTCCAGAACCTGTCGCCGGGGGCGATGGACCGGCGCGGTCTCGGCTACGAGCAGCTCAGCGCGATCAACCCGGGCCTTGTCATGGCATCGGGCACCGGCTTCGGTTCGTTCGGGCCGTACGCGGGCGAGCCGGCGATGGATCTCACGATCCAGGCACGTAGCGCGATCATGAGCACCACAGGGTTCGCCGACGGGGCGCCGGTCCGCACCGGCCCGTCGGTTGTCGACTTCGTCGCGGGCACGCACATGCTCGCGGGTGTGCTCGCCGCGCTGTTCCAACGCACCCGCACCGGTCGCGGTCAGCATGTCGAGGTGGCCCTGCAGGACGCCATCGTCCCGTCGCTGACGTCCAACATCGCCGGGCTGCTGAGCAGCGCGACCGAGAGCCACGAACGCACGGGCAACCGGCACGGCGGGCTGGCCGTCGCCCCGTACAACGCCTACCGCACCAACGACGGGTGGATCGCCGTACTGTGCCCGACCGACGCGCACTGGCGGCGGCTGTGTGAGCTGATGGGGGATCCCGCCACCGACGACCCGCGCTTCGCGGACATGAGCAGCCGGTGCGCCCACATAGACGACGTCGACGCGGTCGTCGAGAACTGGACGAGGGCCCGCCCCAAGGACCTGCTGGCGCGGATGCTGGTGGAGGCACGCATCCCCTCCGCTCCGGTCGTCACCCTGCCGGAGCTGCTCGAGGACCCGCACGTACGCGAGCGCGGCGTGCTCCGCACTGTCACCGACGAGCAGGGCTCGTTCATGACGCTCGGCAGTCCGCTGTTCCTGTCGGACTCGCCCATGGTGGAGCCGTGGCGGGCGCGCGAGATCGGCGCCGACACCGACGAGGTCCTTACCGCGGAGCTGGGCATGTCCGTCGACGACATCGCCAAGCTGCGGGAGGCCGAGGTCATCTGAGGCGTTCCGTGGGCCGGTGGGAGCGTCGCGACCACGGGAACCCTGCTGCGTGAGGAGGAGATGTGGGTGAGTCGCGTGCCGTCGCGGAAGCGCCGACCCGACGGATCGAGGGCTTCGCGGTGGCGGGCGGGGTGTGGGCGACGGCGGTCCCGTTCCCGAGTCCGCTCGCCTACTCGTACTCCTACGCGGTGCGGGCGGCCGAGGGGATCGTCGTGGTGGATCTCGGGTGGGACTCGGACGAGGCGTGGAGCGCCTTCCGATCCGGGCTGGCCCGGGCCGGTCACAGCCTCGACGAGGTGATCGGGGCTGTCATCACCCACGCGCATCCGGATCATTACGGGCTCGCCCGCCGCATCCGGGAGCACACCACGGCCTGGATCGCCGCGCACCCTGCCGAACGGGCACAGATCCGCGTGGGCGCCGCGGAACGGCGGGCCCGCGTCGTGGAGATCGCCGACTGGCTGGGCGCGAGCGGGGTGTCTGCGACGCGACTGGCGGGCCTCGAGTCGGAGCTCGCCGAGCTCGAGGCGGCGCTGCCCGGCGTCGAGGCGGACATCGAGCTCCTCGACGGCGCGGCGGTGCCTGGCACCGGGGGTGCCCTCGTCGCGCTCCACACACCTGGACACACCACCGGCCATCTGTGCTTCCACGACCGTGAACGAGGCCTGGTGTTCACCGGCGACCACGTTCTGCCCAAGGTGACCCCGAACGTGGCACTGCGTCCCGGGTCGGCCGCCGACCCGCTGCTGGACTTCCTCGACTCGTTGCGGCACCTCCGGGACCTTCCCGACAACCTGCTGGCCCTGCCCGGGCACGAGTGGTCGTTCGACCGTCTCTCCGACCGGCTCGGCGTGCTGGAGGTGCATCACCAGTCGCGGCTGCGCGAGATCGAGCAGGCGGTGCGCGAGGGGCGGGAGACCGTCTGGGATGTGTCCCGTGCGGTGCGGTGGGCGCGGCCGTTCGACTCGTTCACCCCGCGGTCGCTGCGCTCAGCTCTCGCCGAGACCTACGCCCACCTCGCCCGGCTGTCGGAGGACGGGCGCCTGGTCCGTAGAGCCGGGCGGCCCGAGCGGTGGACGGTCGCCAGAGGCCGGCGCGACTGATCGCTGCGCACGGCTCAGCCGCGGCGGCGCCTCAGCGGACCCGCCGGGGCACTATGACCTTGCGCCGATAGACGCAGACGAGAGTTCCGTCCTGGTTGTAGCCGCGGGTCTCAACGCTCACGACGCCGTGGTCGTTCCTGCTTCTGGACTCCGCCTTGCCGAGCGATGATTCATGGTGAGCTGGCAGAACAGGTGGTTGTCGTATTCGGTGACCGTCTTCCCCGGCCAGTGCCGGTAGACGGCGCCCAGGTCGAACTCCTCGTAGAAGCGCCCGAACCGCATCTGTGCTCCCAACGGCAGGACGGGGACCGGCTCGCCGCAGGACCGCGGATCGGGTCTCGCTGTGTCGGGGTACCTGCCCCCACGCCTGACGGCCGCGTCGTCTCTTCGGCTCCGGATCGGTGGTCGCGTGCCACCCGAAAAAGGGTCATTCCTATATAGGGAATTGAGTCCTTATATGCGGCCGTAAACGCTACGTTCGAGCCGGGGTCATGTCAAGGGGAGCTGCGGAGGCGCGGGGGTCGCGGGGCGTCCTGTTGATCTGGATGGCCGCTGGCGGGTGGCTGGGCCGTGGGGTTCGGCAGGGGCTTGACCTGCCCGTTGACACCCCCGCGTGATCATCGTAATGTGATTGCAATTACGAATTTTTGTTCGTAATAATGAACTTCGCGACAGAGGGGTGGCGGCGTGATCAGTCAGGACCTCATCCTCATCGACGGTGAGTGGGTCCCGTCCTCCGGCACCGGCGTGATCAACGTCGAGAACCCGGTCACCGAGAAGATCATCGGCACGATTCCGGACGGGACACCCGAGGACGTCGACCGGGCGGCGGCCGCCGCCGCCCGGGCCTTCGACGGCTGGTCCCGTTCGACGCTCGACGAGCGGGCCGACGTGCTACGCGGCCTGGCCGACTTCGTGGAGGGCCGGGCCGACGAGATCACCGAGGCGATCGTCCAGGAGATCGGCGAGCCGCTGAGCATCGCCACAGCTCACCAGACGCTGTCCACGGTCAAGCACCTTCGCGGCACGGCCGACGTGCTGGCGGAGGTCGACTGGAACGTGGCGGTCGGGGACACGCTCGTGCACCGGGCCCCGGTCGGGGTGGTCGGCGCGATCACGCCGTGGAACGTGCCGCTGTTGATGATCGCGATGAAGGTCGGCGCCGCCGTCGCGGCGGGCTGCACCGTCGTTCTCAAGGGCACCGAGATCGCCCCGCGCAGCTCCTTCTTCTTCGCCGAGGGCACGCAGAAGGCCGGCTTGCCCGCCGGCGTGGTCAACCTGGTCAGCGGCACCGGCCCGGTGGTGGGCGAGGCCATCGCCGGCCACCGCCTGGTCGACATGGTCTCGATCACCGGTTCGGTGCGCGCGGGCAGCCGCGTCATGGAGATCGCCTCCCGCACGGTCAAGCGGGTCGGACTCGAGCTCGGCGGCAAGTCCGCCAACGTCATCCTCGAGGACGCCGACATCGCCAGGGCCGTCACCGCCGGGATCGCCGACGCCTTCCGGAACAGCGGGCAGGTGTGCGGCGGCCTCACCCGCGTGCTCGTGCCCCGCGCGCGGCTGGCCGAGGCCGAGGATGCCGCGCGCGCTGCCGCAGAGTCCTACGTGCTCGGCGATCCGTTCGCGGCGGGGACCAGCCTCGGGCCGGTGGTGACCCGCGCCCAGCGGGACCGCGTCCGCGAACTGATCCAGTCGGGCATCGACCAGGGCGCCACGCTGGTGACCGGCGGCCCCGAGCAGCCCGAAGGTCTCGCCACTGGTTACTACGTGAAGCCGACCATCTTCAGCGGGACACCGGACATGCGGATCGCCCGCGAGGAGATCTTCGGGCCGGTGGTGACGATCCTCCCGTACGACACCGAGGACGAGGCGATCGCGATCGCCAACGACTCCGACTACGGTCTCGCCGGTGGCGTCTGGGCCGCCTCGCCCGCGCGCGCCCGCGAAGTCGCGCTCCGCCTGCGCACGGGTCGGATCCGCATCAACGGCTCAGCGGTCAACCCGCGTGCGCCGCACGGCGGTTTCAAGCTCTCGGGCATCGGCCGGGAGAACGGCCGTTTCGGTATCGAGGAGTTCCTGGAATACCAGTCGATCGGGTGAGCGAGCGGGCAGGAGACCAGCCGGGAACGCGATGGCGGGGAAGAAGGGTGGAGAGGACATGTCGGTGCGTGCTCGGATAGCGGTGCTACCCCCCGGAACCCACCTGCTCGAGTTTCGGGAACTGACCATGCCGCCGCCCGGCCCGTTCGAGGTCGTGGTCGAGCAGAGCGCGTTCGGGGTGTGCCACAGTCAGCTCGACCGGATCTTCAGCCCTTCCCGGACCGCCCCGATGCTGCTGGGCCACGAGTCGATCGGGACGGTTGTCGCGGTCGGTGCAGAGGTGACCTATGTGCGAGAGGGCGACCAGGTGTGCATCACCTGGATCCCCCGCAGCCCCCGGGAGGGCCGTCCACCCTCGCCGTCCCGGCTGGCGTTCCCCGACGGCGATGTGGCCGCGTCGCACAACTGCCACACCTGGGGGACCCACGCCCTGGTCGACGAGCAGTATGTCGTTCGGATGCCCGAGGGCACCGACCCCGACCTCGGGAGCATCATCGGCTGTGCGCTGATGACCGGCGCCGGCGCCGTGATGAACAGCATCGATCTCCGGGCCGGCCAGTCGGTCGCGGTCTGGGGTGCGGGTGGCGTGGGGCTGTGCGCCATCGCCGGCGCCGCGATTCTGGGCGCAGGGCGGGTCATCGCCGTCGACGTGAGCGACGCGAAGCTCGCCCTGGCGGCGAAGTTCGGCGCCACCGACGGCGTCAACGCCCGCGAGACCGACCCGGTGGAGGCGATCCGTCAGCTGACCCGGCACGACGACGGAACCGCGGGTGCCGACTACTGCCTGGACTGCACCGGCATCGGAAACAACATTCCGGTGAGCCTTGCGGCCGTGCGTCCGGGTATCCGCGGCGCAGGAGTTCGCGGCGGTACCGATGTTCTCGTCGGCATTCCGCGCGAGCCGTTCAGCCTCGACAGTTTCGACCTGCTGAACGGTGAGAAGAGCCTGGCTGGCTCGGTCGGGGGTGGCTGCGATCCGGTCCGCGATTTCGCGACCTTCGTGAACTGGACGAACGACGGCCGCTTCGATCCCGCCCTGCTGGTGACGGACCGGTTCGGGCTCGATCAGATCAACGAGGCTGTGGACGCCCTGCACCACGGTCGGGTCCGGGGCCGTGCCGTGGTCACCGTGCGCGACTCGGCGTGACCGCGGCCGTCACGGCAGGTGCTGCCAGCCCACATGGGTCGTCACCGGCTACACCCTCATGTTCTCGGCCCTGCTGCTGTTCGGCGGCACGCTGTCCGACCGTATCGGCGCCCGGACCCGCCGGAATTCCGGCCAGGCGAAGAAGAACGAGCCCAATGGCGCGATCTCGCTGCCCCTGAGGAAGATGGTGGGAGCACGCGCGAGCGGTTGCGACCCCGGTCCGCACCGGCCGGATCCGGATCAGCGGAACGCCTATCAATATGAAGGCAACCCACGGCGGCTTCAAGATCTCTGGCCTCGGCCGCGAGATGGGTCGCTACGGCATAGAGGAATACCTCGAGTGCAAGTCCGTCATCGGCTGACGCCCGAATTTTGTCGGGTCACGAGCGAGGACAGAGGAGTCGCATGATCACCCGCAGGGCTCGATTGACGGCGTGTGCGACCGGCCAGTTCGAGACGGTCACCATCGGACGTTGCGACGTGGGGCAGAATGACGCGCTCATCGAGATCGACGTAAGCTGTCGCTTAGTGATCGACGCGAGCACACTCGCGAGCCAGAGAGCGCGGATTTGATGAGCGAGACGAGGCGCACGGGCCTGGTGAACCTCACGAGGATCGTCGCGGAGTACGCCGCATCGACCTCGATCGACGCGTTACCTGCCGACGTTCGGGAACGTGGGCGGCTCATCGTTATGGATGAGCTGGCCTGCGCGGTCTTCGGACAGACCCGGACAGCGGGGAAGCTGGCCACCGGCTACGCGGCCTCGATGGGCGGAGCGGGGGCGTGCCGAATTCTCGGAACTGAGCACCGCACAACCGCGCCATACGCGGCTCTCGCGAACGGCACGGCCGGGCACGCCGACGAGGTCGACGGTGCTCACGTTGTCGGTGGGCATCCCGGGGCGACGATCGTCCACGCCGTGGCGGCGATTGCCGAGCACCGGCGGGCGACGGGCGGCACTCTGCTCAACGCCGTCGTTCTCGGCTACGAGATCGGCAACCGGCTCATCCGCGCGTGCGGTGGGGTCTTCGGGGTGAAGTCGCGCCTTCACATGCATGCGGACTTTCTTCATGCGATCGGTGCGACCGTCGCGGCGTGCCGCATCCTCGGCCTCGGCCCGGAAGCGTACGGCAACGCGATGGCCCTCGCGACATTCCAGGCCAACGGCCTGGTCGCGCTCTTCCAGGAGCAGCGCCACATCAGCAAGTCGTTCTGCAACGGCCAGTACGCCTTCGCCGGCGTTTCGGCCGCGCTGATGGCGAATGCCGGGCTGGAAGGATGCGAGGACGTGCTCGGCGCGGAGAACGGGCTGCTTGCGGCGTGGGGCCTTGAGGACGGCGCGAGTTCGCTGACCGACGGACTCGGCCACGACTACGCCGTGATGGGCGCGAACTTCAAGTTCGTCAACGCGGGCTACCCGATCCACGCGGCGGTCGAGGCAGCGATGACGGTGATCCACGATCATCGAATTCGGGCGGCCGAGATCGACACGGTCGAGGTCGGTATGCCTACCAATGCGCTGCGCGTAGTCGACAATCGTGCCATGCACAACATCTGTCTTCAGGACATGCTTGGCGCGGCAATCGTACAGGACGGGCTGAAGTTGCGGGAGAGCCCCTTTCCGCTCCTTCTGTCGGACTCCGGCTTCCAGTCGATGAGGCGACGCATCCGGCTTCGGTCTGACGCTGAACTGGACACCGAGCAGCCGAACGGCCGCGGGGCCCGTGTGACCTTTGTGATGCGCGATGGCTCGAGGCTTTCACATCGGGTCGATCAGCCCAAGGGCCACAGCGCGGGAGATCCCATTGGTTGGGACGACTTGCGCGACAAGTGGGTCGAAGCCCTGCCGACAGTCGACGTCGATCGCCTGGTTCGACTTTCCCGGGCTGTCGAGGAGCTGGACGACGTCGAGGAACTGCTCCGGATCTTCGACCCTCCTCGACGTACTGCATGAAGTATCCGAGGGCTACTTGCCCCGGCGCGCCAAACAGTGTAATGACTTCAATGCTGCACCCAGGACTACTCGGCTGAGGTCTGCTTCGGTCGGACCTGGTCGCGGCCCGGTATCGACCGCAAGGTGCGGAGCGTCATCAACATCGTGCTGCTAGTCGTGCTGAGAAACTCGTCGTGCTGAGAAAGCCGAACCAGCTGCGCCACCACATCGAAGGTGCGCTCAACAACGGCTGCTCGGTCGACGAGATCCGGGAAATTCTACTGCAGACCGCTGTCTGCTGCGGGCTCCCCGCCACCGGTGAAGGCTTCAGCGTTGCTGAGGAGGTACTCCGCGAGCGCGCCCTCATCGGCTGACGCGGAGCACCCGGACTCGTACGAGGGATCGAGAGGGTAGAGAGATGGAGATCGGTTTTATCGGCCTCGGCGCGATGGGCCGCGGGATGGCCGCGAGCCTGCAGAACGCCGGCCACGACCTCGTGGTCAACGACCTGTGCAAGGAGTCCGCCGCCGACCGTCTCGGCCGGGGCGGGTCCTGGGCGGAGACGCCGCATGAGCTCGCCAGCCGGGTGGAGCTCATCCTCACCTCGTTGCCGACTTCCCAGGACGTCGAAGCAGTCGTGCGTGGGGATGACGGAGTCGCCGAGCTGGCGGAAGAGGACATCCCAGCTGTGCTGTCACAACACGTCGAGCTGCCTACAACGTTCGCTTAGGAGGACCCATGGCCAAGCAGCAGCCCACGGGCTTCGTCCTCGTTCACGGCGGCCGACACGGTGGCTGGGCGTGGCGCGACGTTGCCTCTCGACTCCGCGACCTCGGCTACCCCACGTATAGGCCGACCTTGACCGGCCTCGGTGAGCGAGCGCATCTTCTGCGCTCGGAGATTGGCCTCGAGACACACATCGACGACTTGGTCGGCGTCTTCGAGTACGAGGACCTGAGCGACGTCGTCCTGGTGGCCCACAGCTACGGCGGCATGCCTGTGGCAGGTGCGATGCAGCAGGTCTTCGACCGCGTACGCACCGTCGTCTGGGTGGACGCACATCTTCCGCGCGAGGGCGAGTCAGTCTTCGATCTCATCGGTGACGAGCGAGCCGCACAGATGAAGGCGATGGCCGCCGAGGGTGGAGAGGGCTGGTACGTGCCGACATCCGACGCCAGTTGGTGGGGTCTGAGCGATCCCGACCAGATCGCATGGGTCAACTCCAAGACGACTCCGCAGCCGATCAAGACCTACCTCGACAAGATCGGCCCCACAGACCGGGCCTGGTCGCACCCAGGTACGACGATCGAGTGCAATCCGAGTCGGCTTCCCGCAGTGGAGGCGGCACGTCAACGCGCACGTGCCGAGTCCGACCCGCACTTCCATCGTCGGGTTATCGCCGCATGCCACGAGCCGATGCTGACGCACCCTGATGAGCTCACAGAGCTACTGGTCGAAGCGATCGAGAACCGATAGCGAGCCGAGGGTCAGCAGCATCCGATCCGCTTGATGTCTACTCCCTCAGGTGCGCAATGAGACGGGGTCCTTTCTTCGGACAACTATCCCTATGAGGTCGTCCTGATCAGCTCGCGCGTGCTCGGGCGCGTTGCGGGACGGTCTCCGACATGCGTCAGCCGTCGCGCGGCCGAGCTGGCTCCGAGGGAGGGCCGGCGTCGGTGTCGTGGCGGGCCGCCTCCGCCTCCGCGGAGTGTCGCCAGTAGCCCCGCCCCCGACGCTTGGCGAAATACATGGCCGCATCCGCGGCGCATACGACATCCTCGGGGTTGGTGGTCCCGGGTCCGATCATCGCAATGCCGACGCTGGCCGTGACCGGGACCTGCTGGCGGCCGATGGCCAGATCCACGCTGGCGACGATGCGGTCGGCGACAGCTTCGACCGCGCCGCAGGACGTGATGTTGCGGCACAGGACTCCGAACTCGTCGCCGGCGAGCCGGGCCACGACGTCACCGGGGCGGACCACACGGCGAAGTCGCCCGGCGACATCACGGAGCAGATCGTCGCCCGCCAGATGGCCCAACGTGTCGTTGACCCGCTTGAATCCGTCGAGATCAACGAAAAGGAAGCCGGCTCGTGTCTGGCTTTTTTCGGTTTCGGTTTCGGTTTCGGTTTCGGCGATCGTGCGTTCGAGCTGGGCGAACATGGCCGCTCTGTTCGGCAACTCGGTCAGCGCGTCATGGAAGGCGCGATGATGCGCGTCGGCGGCAAGGAGGCGTTCCCGCTCGGCTGACTGCGCCGCAACGCTGGCCGCCGAGATCTGGGTGGCCACGAGACTCAGGAAGCTCCGGTAGTCCGCGTTCAAAGGGAGCCGGTCGCTTGTCCCGAAGATGAGAAGTCCGACAGGGCGTCTGTCGCCTCCCTCCGGCAGGGGGACGACCATCGCGGCGGTGGACGGTGGGGTGTCAGCTGACTGCCGTAACGCGAGACGGGCCAGCAGACGAGCGACGATCTGCGTCCGTCCCGCAACCATCGAGTCCCCGAGTCCGGAGGCGTCGCCGGGATCGAGCGTGTACGGGGTTCCCGTGGCTCCGGCGATACCAGCCGATGCCGTCACGGCGAGCTTCCGCGTCTGCGCCTCCTCGAGGACAACGAGGCAGTAGGGGATGTCGGAGGTGAAGCGACCGAGCACCTCGATGCCCTGGGTGAACACCTCCGCCTGGGTGGGCCGACCGGCCGTGGCGCTGACGAGCTCGTGCAGGCATCGAAGGCGTCGTGTGCCGAGTACCTGCCGGGTGGTCTCCTGCAGCGCGGCGAACACGCCGGCCACACCGCCCGCGGGAAGGCGCCGGATCGGGCTGTAGGAGAAGGTGAAATAGCAGTCCTCGAGATAGCCGTGGCGATTGAGTCTGGACGGCCAGTCCTCCTCCCACGTCGCTTCGCCGCCGGACATCACCTGCTCAAGCATGGGGACAAGCCGGTCCGCTGCCTCGGGAAAGACGTCCCGAAACGGCTGGCCTATACATCCCGGATGCTTGCGGCCGAGCATGGGTATGACGGCGTCGTTGTGTATCTCGACCAGGTCCGGGCCCCACAGGATCTCCAGTGGGAAGTGTGACTCAAGGCAGAGGCCCACGGCCATGCGCAGTGACTTCTCCCAGTCGCTGAGCGGCCCGAGTGGTGTGTTGGACCAGTCCATGGACATCATCAGGCGCCCTGTCTTGCCGCCGGCAGCGAAAATGCGGATCATGCTGTCTGGGCCACCCGCGGTGGAACTGATATCCCACCCACTGTGGTCTGGGGTATTTTGGTCCGAAACGCCGATTTCACTCTGCCTTTTCCGTGATCGTATCCCGGCTCTTGCCCGATATTCCCCGGGGCGGGCGCGCAAAACCAGGAGGTGCCCTCGGGCCGCCTGGTCGTCGGGGTTGCCTCGCCGTCGGTCGCGGAGGCCGGTCGCGAGATCTCCCGCCTTGGAGTCGTCGGGTGGAGAGGGGGCGGGGAGGTGCCGTCCCACCGGCCCGACCGGCACAGGCCTGACCGGGCCGGCCGCCCCGTTAGGTGGATCTTCCCGGTCAGACGATTCGCAAGCCGCAGGATCCGGTCGGGGATCGGCTCCGCCATCTTGACAGCAAGATAGTTCCTATATAAAAACACTGGTACGTATATACAAGATGCTCGCCAGGTGGTCCCGGCTGGCAGGGTGCGACGACCGCGCTACGGAGGCCGCAGGAAGGCGGCGTCCTGGGACGGCTGGAGGCTCGGGCGAGGGAGCGCTCGCAGAGATCAGGCGGGGCCGGACGCGAGCTGCGGGCGCAGACTGAACCGCTCATCCCGCGCAGTTGGGGGAACACATGCAGTTTGGCCGGTACTACGAGGAGTTCGAGGTCGGTGCGGTCTACAAGCACTGGCCTGGTAAGACGGTCACCGAGTACGACGACCATCTGTTCTGCCTGCTCACGATGAACCACCACCCGCTGCACCTGGACGCCAACTACGCCGAGCACACCACCCAGTTCAAGCGCAACGTGGTCGTCGGGAACTACGTCTACTCGCTGCTGCTCGGGATGTCCGTCGCCGACGTCTCGGGCAAGGCGATCGCCAACCTGGAGGTCGAGTCGCTGCGGCACGTGGCGCCGGTCTTCCACGGTGACACGATCTACGGCGAGTCGACGGTGCTGGACAAGGTGGAGTCGAAGAGCAAGGACGACCGCGGCATCGTGACGGTCGAGACCCGCGGCCTCAACCAGGACGGCACCCTGGTCTGCATCTACCG
>NZ_JALKFY010000380.1:0-232 GCF_023242985.1 Frankia sp. Mgl5
TCTTCAAACAACGCGTCTGGAGGCAGCACATCCGGAAGCGGTAACAGCGGTGGCTCCGCTCCAGCTCCGCAATCCAGTTCTTCAGGTGGCGAAGCCGGAGGGAAAATCCTCATTGCCACACAAAGCCCTCTTTCCGGCAGTCAGTCCGCACAGGGCGACTCCATCAAAAGCGGTGCCGAGTATGCACTCAATCTGAAGAAAGAAGAGTTTAAAAAGTTGGGCTTCGATCTTC
>NZ_JALKFY010000381.1:0-232 GCF_023242985.1 Frankia sp. Mgl5
TTCATGAAGGGATACCTCAAGGGAGAGAAAGTCCATGAGCTTTACCTGGAGGTGACGAAGGATTCATTCAAGGTGATCAACGACAGACACCCCGAAATCGCGCTACGTAACGGACGAAACGTTTCCACCCTTGACCGGGCGAAGTAACACACCGAGACTCATCATGGCGGCGCTGATGCTCGGGCGTCGGCACCGCCATGATGACCTAACGTCATCACGACTCTAGCTAAGG
>NZ_JALKFY010000382.1:0-231 GCF_023242985.1 Frankia sp. Mgl5
GTATACCTGCTTGGGCACCGTCATCCACGAGTCGTAAAAGCGGTGGAAGCACAGTTGAAACGCTACGCATTGCACAGCCAGGAGATGATCGACCCGCTGCGCGGCTATCTGTCCCAACTTGTTGCCTATATTACGCCTGGCGACCTGCAGCACAGCTATCTGGTAAACTGCGGCACGGAAGCGAATGAAATGGCGCTGAAGCTGGCTCGTCTGGCAACGGGGAAGAAGTAT
>NZ_JALKFY010000383.1:0-231 GCF_023242985.1 Frankia sp. Mgl5
CCGCAACCGTGCGATCAAGCGTCTGGAAGTACTCGAAGCATTCCGCAACTCCGGCAATCGTCCTGATTGGATGGTACTGGATGTGCTGCCGGTTATCCCGCCGGAATTACGCCCGATGGTGCAATTGGATGGTGGCCGCTTTGCCACTTCGGACTTAAACGATCTGTATCGCCGCGTAATCAACCGGAACAACCGCTTGAAGCGTCTTTTGGAGCTTGGTGCACCTGATAT
>NZ_JALKFY010000384.1:0-231 GCF_023242985.1 Frankia sp. Mgl5
TTTGATAGGAGTCCGCCATAGCAGCCAGGCGCATTTCGTGTAGTTTGCGTAAGGTCGGTTCATGCACCATGGTTAACCCCTCCCGTAATAGTCTGCGCCGCGGATGAATCCGTGGCTTTCAGAAGAGGCTGATGGTTCCTTTGTTTCCGGCTGTGCTTCAAGCCGATCCTGTCCGGTAGTCAGAATCGTTTTGATGCTCTGGAAGCTCGGCCTTGGCGTATAGGATAACGC
>NZ_JALKFY010000385.1:0-231 GCF_023242985.1 Frankia sp. Mgl5
CAGACAGTTGATCACCCGCATCAAGAATGGAAAAGCTGCGGCTTATCCCAAGCCGTTCGCTGTCCCGGCGTAAAATGCGCACGCACAGCGAGTGGAACGTGGAAATCCAGATATCCCCGGCACCACGACCGACAATTCCCGCCACCCGGTTATTCATCTCTCGCGCCGCTTTATTGGTAAACGTAATCGCCAAAATCGACCACGGGGCAACATTTTTCTCCCCGATTAAAT
>NZ_JALKFY010000386.1:0-231 GCF_023242985.1 Frankia sp. Mgl5
GATGGAACCTGGCGAAGGCGAGCAGCCAATGCTGGTTTACGATAAAAAAACAGGCGGGATGCGGCCGCTTTCCTACCGTGATATCGTCATCTTGCTGCGTGCTGCCGCTGGTTGGGGAGAGACCATGATGGAGGTGCTGCGTGAGGCGGGCATTCCCGTCTACGCGGAACAAAGCGGCGGTTATTTCAGCGCGACAGAGATAGAGGTAATGCTCTCCTTGCTGCGGGTGAT
>NZ_JALKFY010000387.1:0-231 GCF_023242985.1 Frankia sp. Mgl5
GTTCCGGAACATCGGGCTCGCCGATCTGCTCGCGCCGCGTGTCGACGGCTGATTTCTTCGCGCGCCGGGCCGGCCGGCGCGCGTCAATCCCGCTCGCAGAAGCCGAGAATCGCGTCAGCGACCGCCGTCGCGGATTCGCGCTGCGGGAAGTGCCCGATGCCGTCGAGCACCTGCCGCTCGTAGCGCCCGGCGAAGAACCGCTCGCGCCCGACCGAGCTGTCCGGATGATTG
>NZ_JALKFY010000388.1:0-231 GCF_023242985.1 Frankia sp. Mgl5
GTGTTTTGCTCAGCCTAAGCGGTGGGCATCGATAACGTGATATCGCCCGCAGCGCGGCGTCGAAATTCGGAGCTCTGGCGAAAATCGATTGCGGAACAGTCTCGAGCAGGCTGTGGTGCACCCGGCAGTAGTCGGCTGACGGATCGAGCCACTCCCTCTTCCACCGTGATGCAGTGACATCGGCGTCGTTCAGAACAAGACATCTGAAGCAATACACCAAGTACTTCTGGT
>NZ_JALKFY010000389.1:0-231 GCF_023242985.1 Frankia sp. Mgl5
GCGGCCATACTGCGCGCATGGTCTCCAAATATCGTCCGAAAGCTCCGATTGTGGCGGTTACGCCGCACGCAGGCGTTGTTCGGCGACTTTCCATTGTCAATGGCGTCTATCCGGTATTGGGAGCGCTCTGCCACTCCACTGACGAAATGCTGGAGCTTTCCGTCAATGAATCGTTGAAAGCGGGCTACATCCGTCATGGCGATTTGGTCATCATCACCGCGGGGGTTCCTG
>NZ_JALKFY010000818.1:0-31874 GCF_023242985.1 Frankia sp. Mgl5
GCCGGCCCGGGACACCGGCGACGCCCCCGACATCGCCGATCATGACGCCTTTCCCGATCATGGTGTTCCGCGGCACCCACCGAGCACCACAGAGCGCACCGCGGAGCCGCGGAGCCGCGGAGCCACGGAGCACTGTGGCACCCGGGCCGTCTTCAGCGAGGCGGACAGGCCCAGCTCGACCCGGCCCAGGCCAGGCCAGGCCAGGCCAGGCCAGGCCAGTTCACGCCACATCGCCGGACACCGAGCCGGTGCCGGCCAGCACCCGCGGCGCGCGCTGTTCTCTGTGCCAGGCGATCACGACAGCCGGACCGCCAGTCCGTGACGTAACGCACCCAGAGGTCGACGACCGTATCCGGGGGTGAGCTCGCCGATCGCGGCCGGCAGTGCCTTCCCGGCCCGCTCCATTGATCTTAGGTAGACCGCCGTGGTGCGGATCGGCTCGGGAGGGTCAGCTCTGCCAGGCGGTCTCCGAGACGGGGGAGCGGCCGAGCAGGGGACGCCACCACGCCTCGTTGTCCCGGTACCACCCGATGGTGGCCTTCATCCCGTCCGCGAAGCTGATCCGCGGCTCCCAGCCGAGCGTCGTGCGCAGCTTGCCGGAGTCCAGCAGGTAGCGGCGGTCGTGGGAGGGGCGGTCCGGCACGATCGTCTTCAGCGAGGCGGGCAGGCCCAGCTCGCCGAGGATGAGGTCGGCGATGGTCTCGATGTCGGCCTCGATGCCGGAGCCGACGTGATAGGTCTCACCGACAGCGCCGCGCTCGAGCACCGCTTCGATGGCCCGGCAGTGGTCCACCACGTGCAGCCATTCCCTCCGGTTCTTCGTGGAGGCGTAGAGCGGCAGCGACTGGCCCTGCAGCGCCCGCGTCACGAACAGCGGGATGACCTTCTCCGGGAACTGGAACGGACCGTAGTTGTTCGAGCAGTTGGTGATGGTCACCGGCAGGCCGTAGGTGTACCCGTAGGAGCGGACGGCGTGGTCCGAGCCGGCCTTGGCAGCGTTGTACGGGGTCCGGGGCAGGTAGGGGGAGTCCTCGGTGAAGGCGCCGGGGTCGTCGAGGTCCATGTCGCCGTAGACCTCGCAGGTGGAGATCTGGTGGAAGCGCGCGACCCCGACGGTCCGCGCCGCCTCCAGCAGGGTCTGCGTGCCCATGACGTTGGTGGAGAAGAACTCGCCGGGACGGATGATCGCCAGGCTGTTGTGGGACTCGGCGGCGAAGTTGACCACGACGTCCACACGGTGCTCGCGCAGCGTGGACTCGATGAGCTCACGGTCACGGATGTCGCCATGGACGAACGTGATCCCGTCCTCGAGGTCGGCGAGGTTCTCCCGGCAGCCCGCGTAGGTCAGCGCGTCGAGCGCGACCATGCGGTCGCCGGGGTGCGTCCCCAGCCAGTACCGGACGAAGTTGGACCCGATGAAACCGGCGGCCCCGGTCACCAGCAGAGTCGTCATCGTTCGCCTTTCGGTGCGTCGTTCGGTGCGTCGTCGCATCGGTCGCGCCTACATACTTCCCCATGCCCGCGCGGACCGGGGGCAGGGGCGCGGTCACGACGACATTCGCAGGTAACACGGAGCACCTACGCTCCTCGGCGTGGCGGACCTTTTCGAGGGGTATCCGGTGGAGGTCGCGGCAGCGGCCGCCTGGGACGAGGTCTTCGACGCGGCGCATCGCCCCCGGGAGGTGTACACCGCCCTGCACGACGCGCTGCAGCCGCTGAGCAGCTCCGACCTCGCGGCCCGCAAGATCGCGCTCGACCGTGCCTTCCGGGACGCCGGCATCACCTTCAACCTGTTCGGCGAGGAGCGGCCGTTCCCGCTGGACCTGGTGCCCAGGCTGCTCTCCTGCGACGAGTGGGACGTCATCGAGCGGGGCGTGACCCAGCGGGTGCGCGCGCTCGAGGCGTTTCTCGACGACGTCTACGGGCGCGCCGACGTCCTCGCGGACGGCATCGTGCCCCGCCGGCTGGTGCTGTCCAGCTCGCACTTCCACCGTGCGGCGCACGGCATCGACCCGCCGAACGGCGTCCGCGCGCATGTCAGCGGCATCGACCTGGTGCGGGACGAGCGCGGCGACTTCCGGGTGCTCGAGGACAACGTCCGCGTCCCGTCCGGGGTCAGCTACGTCATCGAGAACCGGCGCGCGATGACCCGGGTGTTCCCGGAGCTGTTCTCCACCCACCGGGTGCGCCCGGTCGCCGACTACGCCACCCACCTGCTGCACGCGCTGCGCGCGGCGGCGCCACCGGAGGTCGCCGACCCGACCGTCGTGGTGCTCACCCCGGGCGTGTACAACTCCGCCTACTTCGAGCATGCGCTGCTGGCCCGCCAGATGGGCGTGGAGCTGGTCGAGGGCCGGGATCTCTCCGTCCGGAACAACCGGGTCACGATGCGCACCACCGAGGGTGACCAGCCGGTACACGTTGTTTACCGCCGGGTCGACGACGACTGGCTCGACCCGCTGCACTTCCGTCCCGAGTCGATGGTCGGCTGCGCGGGGCTGCTCAACGCGGCCCGGGCCGGGAACGTGACGATCGCGAACGCGGTCGGCAACGGGGTCGCCGACGACAAGCTGATGTACACCTATGTCCCGGACCTCATCCGTTACTACCTCGGTGAGGAGCCGGCGCTCGGCAACGTCGACACCTTCCGGCTGGAGGACCCGGACCAGCGCGCCCACGTGCTGGACAACCTCGAGTCCCTGGTGGTCAAGCCGGTCGACGGCTCCGGCGGCAAGGGGATCGTGATCGGCCCGCAGGCCACCGAGGCCGAGCTGGTGGAGCTGCGCGCCCGGGTGCTGGCCGACCCGCGCGGGTGGATCGCGCAACGGGTGGTGAAACTGTCGACCTCGCCGACCCTGGCCGACGACCGCCTCGGGCCGCGCCACGTCGACCTCCGGCCGTTCGCGGTGAACGACGGGAACCGGATCTGGGTGCTGCCCGGCGGGCTGACCCGGGTCGCGCTGCCCCGCGGCAGCCTGGTCGTGAACTCCAGCCAGGGCGGCGGTTCGAAGGACACCTGGGTGCTCGCCCCCGAACGGGTCGCTCCGGAGGGGGCCGCGCTCCTGCGCCGGAGGTCCGGCCTGACGCCGGCGGTCGCCGCCGGGCCCGACCTCGGCCCGCACTCGTCCGACGAGCAGCAGCAACAGCAGTCCGAGCAGCAGAACCAGCAGGCCGACCAGCGGAACCGGCAGGGGGACGGGCTGTGCTGAGCCGTATCGCGGAGTCGCTGTTCTGGATCGGCCGCTACGCGGAGCGGGCCGAGTGCACCGCGCGCATCCTGGACGTCCACGTCCATCGGGTGCTCGAGGACCCGTGGCTGGACGAGACGTCGGCCGGGGCCGAGCTGCTCGCTGTGATGGGTGTCGCCGACCGGTCCGGCCCCGCCGACTCCCGGCACGTCACCGAGGTGCTCGCCTACGAGGCCGCGAACGCCTCCAGCATCCGCGGGTCGCTCTCCGCGGCGCGGGAGAACGCCCGCGGTGCCCGTGTCGTGGTCTCCAGCGACGTGTGGGAATGCCTGAACGCGACCTGGAACGACCTGCCGCACACTGAGGAGCTCGCCCGCCGGATGGGTCCGCACGTGTACTTCCGCTACGTGCGGGAACGCACGGCGATGCTGGCCGGACTGGTCGACGCCACCCTCGCGCGCGACGACGGCTGGCGCTTCCTGGTGCTCGGGCGCAGCCTGGAGCGGGTCGACATGACCGCCCGGCTGCTGTCGTCGAGCATCAGCGACGACCCGAGCTCGCAGAGCTGGGTCAGCCTGCTGCGCTCGTGCGGCGCGCACGAGGCCTACCTGCGCACCTACCGGCGGGCGGTGGACGCGGCCCGGGTCGCGGAGTTCCTGCTGCTGGACCGGCTCTTCCCGCGGTCGATCTACTGGTCGCTGGCGCTCGCGGAGCAGATCCTCGCCGAGCTGGACACCAGCCGCGGCCTGGTCCGGGCGACCGTGGACGACGCCGCCCGGCGCACCGTCGGGCGGGCCCGCACCGAGCTGGAGTTCCGCAGCATCGACGAGCTCGTCGCCGAGATGCCCGACCTGCTGGCCGCCCTGCAACGGACCTGCTCGGCGGTCAGCGCGGCCGTCACCATCCGGTACTTCGCCCGGGACAGCCCGCGCACCTGGGCGAGCGAGGTGCCCGCCTGACGAGGGGCGGAGAACAGCAACGGGCGACAGCTGCGCGCAGCGCCGCACACGAGGGAGACAGGCGACGATGAGCTGGCAGATCCGGATCGAGCACTCGACGGGCTACCGGTACGCCAGCCCGGTGATCTCCTCGTACAACGAGGCCCGGATCATCCCCCAGACCGGGGACCGGCAGCTCACACTCGAGGCCACCGTCCGCACCGAGCCGTCCTCGTCCACCTACCGCTACTGGGACTACTGGGGGACCCAGGTCACCGCGTTCGACCTGCACACCCCGCACACCGAGCTGATCGTCACCGGGCGCTCGGTCGTGCAGACGGCGCCCGCGCCGGCGCGGCCCACGGACGTCCCCGGCTGGGACGGCCTCACCGATGACCGCGTCTCGGACCGGTTCGTCGAGTTCGTCCGGCCCACCGTCTCGACGCCGGAGCACCCGGAGCTGCTGGCCGCCGCCCGCGAGCTCGCCGCCGCCAACACCCCCGCGGACTTCCTGCCCGCGGTCGGTGACTGGGTGCGGGAGAAGCTGCGCTACCAGCCTGGCACGACCGAGGTGCGCACCTCGGCCGTCGAGGCGTGGCAGCAGGGGGTGGGCGTGTGCCAGGACTTCGCCCACCTGGCGCTCGTCCTGATGCGCGCCGCCGGCATGCCGGCCCGCTACGTGTCGGGCTACCAGCACCCGTCGGCGGACGCCGCGGTGGGCGAGACCGTCAGCGGGCAGAGCCATGCCTGGGTCGAGGGCTGGCTGGGTGAGTGGTGGGGCTTCGACCCGACCAACGGCGTGCCCGCGGGCGAGCAGCATGTAGTGGTCGCCCGCGGGCGGGACTACAACGACGTCCCACCGATGTTCGGCGTCTACTCCGGTGGTGCCTCGACGTCCCTGGGCGTGACCGTCTCGGTGACCCGCCTGGGCTGAGCGGCGCTGGCGAGCCGGGCGGTCGGGAGGACCTGGGCGGTCAGGAGGACTTGATGGCCGAGACGTCCAGCTCGATCTTGACCTTGTCGCTGATGAGCACGCCACCCGTCTCGAGAACGGCGTTGTACGTGAGGCCGAAGTCCTTGCGGCTGATGCTCGTGGTGCCGGTGAAGCCCGCCCGGACGTTGCCGAACGGGTCCTTGGAGCTGCCCTCGAAGGTGATCGCGAGCTCGACCGGCCGGGTCACCCCGCGGATCGTGAGGTCGCCGGCGAGGACGTAACTGTCCTCGTCCTTGCCGAGCTTCGCGCCGGTGCTGACGAAGGTGATGGTCGGGAACTGCGCGACGTCGAGCAGGTCGGGCGACTTCACGTGCCCGTCGCGGTCGGCGACGCCGGTGTCGAAGCTGGCGGTGTCGATGGTCACCGACGCGGTGGACGCGGTCGGGTTCGCGCCGTCGAGCTCCAGGGTGCCCTGCACGGAGGTGAACTGTCCGCGGACCGTCGTGACCATCGCGTGGCGTGCGGCGAAGCCGATCCGGGTGTGCGCGGGGTCGAGCGTCCAGGTGCCGGTGAGGTCGGCCAGGACGGGAGCGGGAGCGGTCATCGTGTTCTCCTCGGAGTGTGTGAGCTGAGACCGGGGCTGCTGGGTGGTGCCGCCGTGCACGTTACTTGCGTGCGCAACCAACGTGGACGGCGGGTCATTCCATCTCCCTGCGTCCCGCGTGCCTGTGGATGAGAACCGGTCGTCCACATCCGCTCCGCATCGGCTCGGACGAACCCTCCCAGCTCCTACCTTGCGTGCATGACTCGAAGCTCCTCGCATCTGTCCCGGGGTGATGACCGGGGTGACGACTGGCCGCTGGCCGGCCTGGACGGCGGCGACCCGGATGGCTGGGACCAGGACAGCTGGGACCAGGACGGCGGGGCCTGGGGTGACGACGGGGAACGGGACGCGGGCCGGGCGGACACTCGGGGCTCGCGGGTGCGGCGGGCCGTCGCCGCTCGCCTCCCGCCGACGCTGCGCGACGCGGTGCTCGCCCCGACGGCCCGGGCGGCGCTGGTGCTGGTGTTGGTCGCCGTCGCGGCGGCGGCCGTGGCCGGCTGGCTGACCTGGCGCGACCGGCCGGTGGCCCTCCAGCCGAGCGCGGCGGCGGTCGGTGATTCGGGGCCCGGTGAGTCCGCGCGCGGGCCAGGCGGGTCCGCGACCGCGGCCGCGGAGCTCGCCCGGAACCCGGCGGAGCCGGCGGCGGGCGAGACGGCGCCGACCGCGGCGCCGGAGGTCGTCGTGGACGTCGCCGGCCGTGTGGCGCGCCCCGGGGTCGTGCGCCTGCCGGCCGGATCCCGGGTCGTGGACGCCGTGGAGCGGGCCGGCGGTGTGCTGCCCGGCACCGACACGACGGGACTGGCACTGGCCAGGGTCCTCACGGACGGTGAGCAGGTCCTCGTCGACGGGCGGCCGGGTCCCGCCCCGCCGCCTCCGGAGGCGGCCGGTGGCGGCTCGCCCTCCGGATCGTCAGCCGGTTCGGCCGGCGGTTCCGCGGTTGGTTCGGCGGGCCGGCCGCTGAATCTGAACACCGCCACGGTGGAACAGCTCGACGCCCTGCCCGGGGTGGGTCCCGTGCTGGCCCAGCGGATCATCGACTGGCGGGCGGCGAACGGGCCCTTCACCTCGCCCGACCAGCTCGGTGAGGTCTCCGGTGTCGGTGACCGGCGGCTGGCGGACCTGCTGCCCCTGGTGACGGCCTGATGGTCGCCGTCGCGATGGAGACCGGGCTCGGCCTGCCGAGCGGCTCCGATGCGGCGAGCGGCGGTCGGCTGGACCTCCGCCTGGTCGGTCCTGCCGTCGCGGTCTGGGGCGGGGCGGCCGCGGCGGGGCACTGGGGCTTCGGATCGGTGCTTCTCGGCGCCGCCGGCCTGGTGCTGTGTGCGTGCCCGGTGGGGGTGCTGATCGCGCTGCGTCAGGGTCCCGGCGGCCGGCTCGGCCGGCCGGGAGCGCTGGTGGCGTTCGTCACCCTGGCGTTCCTCGCGGCCGGCGTTCTCGTGGGCGGGGCGGCCGCGCGGCCCCGGTTCACCGGCCCGCTCGCCGAGATGGCCCGGGCCCACCGGACCGTCAACGCCGAGGTCGTCCTGAGCGACGACCCGAAGATCTCGGCGGCGGCGGCGCCGGCTGCGACTTCGGGCCCGCGGGAGGGGCCGACGGTCACCGCCCGGGCTCGACTCGAGGCCGTGACCGGGCCCGGCCGCCGGCTGCGGGCCTCCGTGCCCGTGCTCCTGGTGGGGCGCGGCTCGGATCTCGCGAACTACCTGCCGGGGCAGCGGCTCGGCGTCCGCGCCGGGCTGGCGCCGGCGGGTCCGGGCGACACGATCGCGGCGGTTCTGTTCGTCCGGGCACCGCCACGGGCACGGGGGCGCCCGGCCGCCGTGCAACGGGCCGCCGGGTGGCTGCGGGCCGGCCTACGGGACGCCGCCGACGTGGTGCCCCAGCCCGCCGGCGGGCTGCTGCCGGCACTGGTCGTCGGTGACACCTCGGGCCTTGATCCCGGGCTGAAGGACGACTTTCGCACCGCCGGGATGAGCCATCTGACCGCGGTGTCCGGTGCCAATCTGGCGATTACCGCGGGGACGGTGCTGTTCCTGCTCGGGCGGCTCCGGCTCGGGGCCCGTTCCAGGGCGGTCGCCGCGGCCCTGGTCCTCGTCGGGTTCGTGATCCTGGCCCGGCCGTCCGCCAGCGTGGTCCGGGCCGGTGCCATGGGCCTGGTCGGCCTGGTCGCGCTCGCCGCGGGTCGGCCCCGCGCGGTGCTGGCGGCGCTGGCCACCGCGGTCATCGCCGTCGTGATGGCGGCTCCGGCGTTCGCGCTGTCGGCCGGGTTCGCCCTGTCGGTGCTCGCGACGACCGGGATGATCGTGTGGGGGCCCGGCTGGAGTGACGCGCTGGAGCGCGGCCGCGCTGTCGGCCGGCTCGGCGAGGTCGTGGCAGTGGCCGCCGCCGCCCAGCTTGCCTGTACGCCGGTGCTGGCCTGGCTCGGCGGGGGCATCAGCATTGTCGCGATCCCGGCCAACGTGGTGGCGGCGCCGGCGGTCGCGCCCGCCACCGTGCTCGGCGTGTCGGCGATGGCCGTCGCCGCCGTCAACGACCCGGTCGCCGCGCTGCTCGCGCGGCTCGCGGGGCTGGCCTGCCGCTGGCTCGTGCTGGTCGCGGACGTGGCCGCCGGCGTCCCCGCGGCCACGATCGGCTGGCCGGCGGGGCTCGTGGGGGCGGCCACCGCGCTCGGCTGCGTCGTACTGGTGGTGGCCCTGGCGCGCCGGCGCCCCACCCGCTGGCTGCTGGTGTCGGCGGTGGTGGGCCTGCTGGCGGCTCGGGTGCTCCTGCTGCCGAGGCTGGCGGGCTGGCCGCCGCCCGGCTGGCGGCTCGTTGCCTGCGATGTGGGCCAGGGCGACGGCCTGGTCCTGCGCGCCGGGCCGGCCTCGGCGGTCGTGGTCGACGTGGGTCCCGACCCGGCGCTGATCGCCGCCTGCCTGGATGACCTCGGAGTACGCGAGGTGCCGCTGCTCATGCTCACCCATCTGCACGCGGATCACGCCGCCGGCCTCAGCGGGGTGGTGGGCCGGCTGCCGGTGGGGGAACTGGTGGTGAGCCCGCTGCCCGAGCCGGCCGACCAGTGGGACGCGGTCGAGCGCGCGGCGCGGGCGGCGGGCGTGCCGGTGCGGGCCGTCACCGCCGGCGCCGCGGGGGAGACCGGAGCGGTCCGCTGGCGGGTGATCGGCCCGGAACGGGTCCTGCGGGGCACGGCCAGCGATCCGAACAACGCCAGCCTTGTGGTCCTGGCAGCGGTCGGCGGCGTGACGATACTGCTCACCGGGGATGCCGAGCCGCCGGAGCAGCGGCAGGTGGCGCGGCGCGGTCTCGGGCCCGTCGACGTGCTCAAGGTGGCTCACCACGGCTCCGAGGACCAGCTGCCGGAGTTCCTCACCCGGACCGGCGCCGAGGTGGCGCTGATCAGCGTCGGCGTCGACAACACCTACGGGCATCCCGCGCCGAGCACGCTGGCCGGCCTGCGCGCGGCCGGGATGGCGGTGGCCCGCACCGACCTGCACGGCACGGTGGCCGTCGTCGAGACGGCCGCCGGTGGCGTCCGGGCGGTGGCTCGCCGGGCCGGCCCGCGAGGGGGCGGGGCCGGCTCGTGACATGCTGATCCACGTGCCGCCGCCCTCCGCCCCGCCACCGCTGGTCGTCGTGAGCGGCGACGAGGACCTCCTCGTCGCACGGGCCGTCCGGGAGGTGCTCGACGCCGCAAGGGCCCGTGATCCGGAGGTCGAGGTGGTCGACCGGTCACCCGGCGAGCTGACCGAGGCCGACATGATCGATCTCGGCGCCACCTCGATGTTCGGGGGTGGCCGGGTGCTGGTGGTTCGGGGTGCTGCCGACCTGGCGGAGGATCTGCGCGACGCGCTGTTGGCCTACGTGGCCCACCCGCTCGACGATGTGGTCCTCGTTGTGGTCCACAGCGGCGTGGTGAAGAACCGCAAGCTCGTCGACGCGATGAAGAAGGCCGGCGCCCGGGTCATGCCCGCGGCGAAGATCACCCGTCCGCGCGACCGGCACGACTTCGTGATCGCGGAGATCCGCCGGCTTGGCGGGCGGATGACCGACGAGGCGGTCCGTGCCCTGCTCGACGCGGTCGGCGGTGACCTGCGCGAGATCGCGGCGGTGTGCGACCAGCTCGTCGCCGACACCGCCGGGGTGATCGACGAGTCGGCGGTCGCCCGCTACCACCGGGGCCGGGCCGAGGCGAGCGGGTTCGCGGTCGCGGACGCCGCCGTCGCCGGCGATCTGGCTGGCGCGCTGACCCTGCTGCGGCAGGCGCTCGAGGGCGGGACGGCACCCGTCCTGGTCACCAGCGCCATCGCCGGCGGGCTGCGTGACCTCGCCCGGGTGTCCGCCGTGGGCGGCGGGTCCAAGTGGGACGTCGCCAAGGCCCTCGGCATGCCGGACTGGAAGGTCGAGCGCGCCCAGCGCGCGGCCCGGAGCTGGTCGGACGCGGGGCTGGCCCGGGCGATCCGGGCGGTCGCGGTCGCCGACGCCGGGGTCAAGGGCGCCGCCGTGGACGCCGGGTACGCCCTGGAACGGCTCCTCCACGAGGTCACCCAGGCGCGAGGCCGGGGCGAGTATGCCGGGCGGGCGCGGTGAACGACTCGGCGGGCCGGCACGGCGGCCCAGGGCGCGGCGAGCGGGACGAGCCCGGCCACGACGACTACGAGGTGCAGCCCGGGGGGATGCTCGGCCTTCGGGTGCTCCCGGCGGGCTGGATGCGCGGCGTGCTCGGCACGGTGACCGCCCTGGTGACGCTGGTGATCGCCATGGGGGACCTGGCCAGCGCCTGGGTGCTGCTGGTGCTGCCGGCCACCGTCGCGGCGCTGGTGGCGTATGCCGAGAACCTCGAACGGGTGCTGGGCCCGGCTGCTGACCCCGAGGACTGACGACTTAGGGGCGTCCGGGACGCGTCAAAGACCGGGGCCCGTCTGGCGGGTTGCCCGGTCTTCGAACGAAGTCTGTGATGAACCTGACGCGGGCGCGGATGCCCGCGGTCGGGTCAGGAGGCGCTGATCTCCGCGTTGGCCTTGGCGAGCGCCGACTTGCGGTTGGCGGCCTGGTTGGGGTGGATGACACCCTTGCTGGCGGCCTTGTCGAGCTTCTTGGAGGCGATGCGGAGGGCGCTCTCGGCGCGCTCGACGTCCCCGGCCTCGACGGCGTCGCGGAAGCGACGGACGTGCGTCTTCAGCTCGGACTTCACGGCCTTGTTGCGCAGCCGTCGCTTCTCGTTGGTGAGGTTGCGCTTGATCTGCGACTTGATGTTGGCCACGCGAGAGAACCTCTGAGTTTCGAGTCGGGATGGTACGAGAGTGCCGGGAGGCACCGACGTTATCAAACCAGCGTGCCGGGGCGGTGGTGCGGGCGCGGCCACGCGGGCGGGCGCGGCGCGCCTGGCACGATGGGGGCCTGGCACGATGAAGGACTCGAGTCCGTGCACATGACAGTCCGTGCACATGACAGTCCGTGCACACGGCGCCAGCCGGACCGAGTGCCCGACAGACCGACGAGCAGCGAAACGAGACCAGCCCGCGTGTCCGAAGCCCCGCACGAGGCCTCCGGCGTCGACCCCGCGTCGATCCGCAACTTCTGCATCATCGCCCACATCGACCACGGCAAGTCCACGCTTGCCGACCGCATGCTGGGTGTGACCGGTGTGGTCGAGGCGCGCAACATGCGCGCGCAGTACCTCGACCGGATGGACATCGAGCGCGAGCGCGGCATCACGATCAAGGCGCAGAACGTCCGGCTGCCCTGGCGGGCCGACGACGGTCAGGACTACGTCCTGCACCTCATCGACACGCCCGGCCACGTGGACTTCACCTACGAGGTGAGCCGGTCGCTCGCGGCCTGTGAGGGTGCGGTGCTGCTGGTCGACGCGGCCCAGGGCATCGAGGCGCAGACGCTCGCCAACCTCTACCTGGCGATCGAGAACGACCTGACGATCATCCCGGTGCTGAACAAGATCGACCTGCCGGCCGCGCAGCCGGAGAAGTACGCCGCGGAGATCTCCTCGATCATCGGCTGCGACCCGGGCGACGTCCTCAAGGTCTCCGGCAAGACCGGCCAGGGCGTCCCGGAGCTGCTCAACGAGATCGTCCGCCGTATCCCGGCGCCGAGTGGCGACCCGGACGGCCCGCTCCGGGCAATGATCTTCGACAGCGTGTACGACATCTACCGCGGTGTGATCACCTATGTCCGGGTGGTCGACGGGTCGCTCAGCACCCGTGACCGTTGCCTGATGATGTCCACCGGGACCAGCCACGAGACTCTCGAGGTCGGTGTCATCTCGCCGGAGCCCCAACCGACAGGGTCGCTGTCGGCAGGTGAGGTCGGCTATGTCATCCCCGGTGTGAAGGACGTCCGCCAGGCCCGTGTCGGGGACACGATCACCTCGGCGCGCCGCCCGGCCACGGAGATGCTCGGCGGCTACCGGGACCCGCGTCCGATGGTCTACTCGGGGCTGTATCCCCTGGACGGCAGCGAGTACCCGGCGCTGCGCGAGGCGCTGGACAAGCTGCAGCTCAACGACGCGGCGCTCACCTTCGAGCCGGAGACGTCGGCGGCGCTGGGGTTCGGCTTCCGGTGTGGCTTCCTCGGGCTGCTCCATCTGGAGATCGTCCGGGAGCGGCTGGAGCGGGAGTTCGACCTCACGCTCATCTCGACGGCCCCCAACGTGGTCTACCGGGTCGTCATGGAGGACACGTCCGAGGTCACGGTGACCAACCCCAGCGACTGGCCCGGCGGCAAGATCGCCGAGGTGTACGAGCCGGTCGTGGATGCGATGCTGCTGCTGCCCACCGACTTCGTCGGCGCCGTGATGGAGCTGTGTCAGGGCCGGCGCGGCGTGCTCAAGGGGATGGACTACATCTCCACCGACCGGGTGGAGCTGAAGTACACGCTGCCGCTCGGTGAGATCATCTTCGACTTCTTCGACGCGCTGAAGTCGCGCACCCGCGGCTACGCCAGCCTCGACTACGAGCCCGCCGGCGAGCAGGCCTCGGACCTGGTCAAGGTGGACATCCTCCTGCAGGGCGAGGCGGTGGACGCGTTCTCGGCGATCGTGCACCGGGAGAAGGCCTACTCCTACGGAGTGGCGATGACCTCGAAGCTGCGGGAGCTGATTCCCCGCCAGCAGTTCGAGGTGCCGATCCAGGCGGCCATCGGCAGCCGGATCATCGCCCGGGAGAACATCCGCGCCATCCGCAAGGACGTCCTCGCCAAGTGCTACGGCGGTGACATCAGCCGTAAGCGGAAGCTGCTGGAGAAGCAGAAGGAGGGCAAGAAGCGGATGAAGACCATCGGCCGGGTGGAGGTCCCGCAGGAGGCGTTCATCGCGGCACTGTCCACGACCGAGAGCCCGAAGGCGCCGGCGCCCAAGACCGGGCGGTAGCGGCGCGGTGGTCCGCGCCGTGCGAGCGGCACGGCGGCCCGGCCGGCCCTTCGCGGGCCGGGCGCGGGCGGGCGGCCGTCAGACGTTCTCGGGAGCCGCGGCGATCCGGGGAAGCCGGATCGGTTCGGTGGCCGGTTCGGCTTGGGCGAAGCCCAGGGCGAGGACGGATCCCGACCGGTACTCGGTGGTATGTGGGGGTAGAAGTTCCTCGATGGTCACGAGGGCACTGGTGGGCTCCTCTTGCATGGTCGAATCATTTCGTACCGACCTCGACTGATCCATGACCAATCGCCCACGATTTGACCCTGCGATTGTCAACAGACCACAAACTGGGTGATTCTGGGTGGTCGGTGGCGTCGTGCCGCCGGTGTCGGCCCGGTGATGGCCCGTAAGGGCGGCGCGCCGGGGCGTCTTGTCCGTTCCTGGTCCCGATGTCGTCCGAGGCCGGCAAAATGACGGTCTCCGGGCACGTTGACAAACAGAGCGTTGCGGTCTCGGCACGCGTTGGGGGCACACTGGGGACATGCCATCCAAGCCTCTCGAGGGGGCGCCGGCACCCGTCGACGGCGCACTCCCCGACGCCGCGCTCACCGAGGTCGGGATCCGGCCATTCGGTGTCTACGTGCACGTGCCGTACTGCGCGGCACGCTGCGGGTACTGCGACTTCAACACCTATACCCCGGCCGAGCTCGGCGCGGGCGGCCAGGGTGGGGCCGCCTCGTTCGTCGACTCGGTGGCCACCGAGGCCCGGCTGGCCCGTTCGGTCCTGGGCGAGCGGGACCTGACGGTCTCGACAGTCTTCGTCGGCGGCGGCACCCCGACGCTGCTGCCGGCCGCCGACCTGGCCAAGGTCCTGCGGGTCCTGGACGACACCTTCGGCCTGGCCGGCGACGCGGAGGTCACCACCGAGGCCAACCCGGAGTCCGTCGACCGGGAGACTCTCGAACAGCTCCGGGCGAGTGGGTACACGCGGATCTCGTTCGGAATGCAGAGTGCCCGCCCGCACGTGCTCACGGCGCTGGACCGGCGGCACACCCCCGGCCGGGTGCCCGAGGTGGTCGGATGGGCGCGGTCCGCCGGGTTCCGCCAGCTCAGCCTCGACCTCATCTACGGCGCGCCGGGGGAGTCCGAGAGCGACTGGGCGGCGAGCCTGGACACGGTGATCGAGCTCGCGCCCGACCACGTCAGCGCCTACGCCCTGACCGTGGAGGAGGGCACCAAGCTCTCCCGCCGGGTGCGCCGCGGCGAGCTGCTGGAGCCGGACGACGACCTGCTCGCCGATCGCTACCTGCAGGCCGACGAGGCGCTCGCCGCCGCCGGCCTGACCAACTACGAGGTCAGCAACTGGGCGCGCGACCAGTCCTCCTGGTGCCGCCACAACATGGGCTACTGGCGGGGCGACGACTGGTGGGGGCTGGGGCCGGGCGCCCACAGCCACGTGGGCGGCGTCCGCTGGTGGAACGTCCGCCACCCGACCGAGTACGCCACCCGGGTCGGTGCCGGCCACAGCCCGGCCGCCGGCCGCGAGGTGCTCGACGCCCAGGCCCGCCGGGTCGAGCGGGTCATGCTGGGGGTCCGCCTCGTCGAGGGGCTGGGCGTCGACGCGCTGGGCGAGCAGGCGCTGGACGTCGCCGCCGAGCTTGCGGCGGACGGCCTCATCGTCGCGGACGTCCTCGCGCAGGGCCGGGTGGCCCTCACCCGCCGTGGCCGGCTGCTGACCGACACGGTCGTCCGCGCCCTGTTGCCCGACTGAGCGTCCCGCCACCCACCCGGGCGGTGACCCGTGGTCGGAGGATCTCCGTGTGTCCTCGGACGCGGGTCTGCTCACGATGGCTGCCCCGACCTGGGTGGGAAGCTACACTTGGCACTCACGGCGGCCGAGTGCCAGGACCGGGTTACCAGTAGGGCCGGGTTACCAGTGGGACAGGGTGACCGGTAACACAGGGTGACCGGTCCGGCGCGCGCCGCCAGCCCCGCCTGGCTTACCGAAACCGGCGAAGGGGGTGTGGCCACGTGTTGGAGGAACGGCGGCTGGAGGTGCTGCGGGCGATCGTCGAGGATTTCGTGCTCAGCAACGAGCCGGTGGGATCCAAGACGTTGGCCGAGCGGCACGCTCTGGGCGTGTCGCCCGCCACGGTGCGCAACGACATGTCGGCCCTCGAGGAAGAGGGCTACATCACGCAGCCGCACACCAGCGCGGGCCGCATCCCGACAGACAAAGGCTATCGCCTCTTCGTCGACCGGCTCTCCGGCGTCAAGCCGCTGTCGCGCGCCGAGCGCCGGGCCATCCAGAGCTTCCTGGAGGGCGCGGTCGACCTCGACGACGTGGTGCGGCGGTCGGTGCGCCTGCTCGCGCAACTCACACGTCAGGTGGCTGTGGTCCAGTACCCCTCACTCTCGTCCAGCAGCGTCCGACACATCGAGATCGTCACACTCAACCCGAACCGCCTGCTCCTGGTACTGATCACGGACACAGGCCGGGTTGAGCAGCGGGTGGTGGACATTCCCACCCCGGTCGACGACGGCGTGGTCGGCGAGCTGCGCGGCCTGTTGAACGGCTCGCTGCGGGGCCGCCGTGTGGTCGACGCCACAGAGGTCGCGGCGGACCTGCCCGAGACCGTCCGGCCGGATCTGCGTCCGCACCTGACGACGCTCACCACCGTGGTGCTCGAGGCCCTCCTGGAGCGGCAGGAGGAGCGGGTCGCGCTGGCCGGTACCGCCAACCTCACACGCTCCTCGGTCGACTTCGCCGACTCGCTGCGGTTCATTCTGGAGGCACTCGAGGAGCAGGTCGTGCTCCTCAAACTGATCGGTTCAGCCCGGGAGACCGGTACTGTGACGGTGCGCATCGGGCGTGAGACGGATGTGGACGCCCTCCGCTCAACGTCGGTAATCGCCACTGGGTACGGTCTCGGCCCGGCGGTGCTGGGCGGAATGGGAGTCGTCGGCCCGATGCGGATGGACTATCCGGGAACGATGGCGGCCGTACGAGCCGTCGCCAAGTACGTGGGTGAACTCTTGGGTGCCGACTGATGGCAGTGGATTATTACGCGACGCTCGGTGTGCGGCGTGACGCCACCGGTGACGAGATCAAGCGGGCTTACCGCAAGCTGGCCCGGGAGCTGCATCCGGACGTCAATCCGGACCCGGAGGCGCAGCAGCGGTTCAGGAACGTGACGAACGCCTACGAGGTCCTCTCGGACCCCGAGAAGCGGCAGATCGTCGACCTCGGTGGTGACCCGCTCGCGCCCGGTGGTGGCGCGGCCGGCGCCGGTTCGCCGTTCGGTGCCGGTTTCGGCGGCCTCGGCGACATCATGGACGCCTTCTTCGGCGGTGGGGCCAGCCGCGGCCCGCGCTCGAGGGTGCGCCGTGGGAACGACGCGCTGCTGCGGCTCGAGCTCGACCTGGCCGAGACCGCGTTCGGCGCCACCCGGGACATCACCGTCGACACGGCCGTGGTGTGCGCGACCTGTACCGGCGCGGGCGCCGCGCCCGGCACGCAGCCGTCGACCTGCTCGACCTGCCACGGCCGTGGCGAGGTCCAGCAGGTGACCCGCTCGTTCCTCGGCCAGATGGTGACCTCACGGCCCTGCCCGCGCTGCTCCGGCACCGGAACGGTCATCGAGCACCCCTGCCGGGACTGCTCCGGTGACGGCCGCGTCCGCAAGCGCCGGACCCTGACGGTGAAGATCCCCTCGGGCGTCGAGGACGGCATGCGCATCCGGCTGTCCGGCGAGGGTGAGGTCGGCCCCGGCGGCGGGCCGCCCGGCGACCTGTACGTCGAGGTCTCCGAGCGTCAGCACGCGGTCTTCAGCCGGGAGGGCGACGACCTCCACTGCGACCTTCGCCTGCCGATGACCGCCGCGGCCCTGGGCACGATGGCGACGCTGGAGACCCTCGACGGTTCCGAGACGATCACGGTGAAGCCGGGCACCCAGCCCGGCGAGGTGCTCAGGCTCGCCGGGCGCGGTGTTCCGCACCTGCGCGCGGTGGGGCGCGGGCACCTGCACATCCACATCGTCGTCGAGACGCCGACGAAGCTCGACGCCGAGCAGGAACGCCTCCTGCGGGAGCTGGCGAAGCTGCGTGAGGAGGAGACGCCGGCGGTGGTCGGCGGGTCCTCCAGCGGGTCCGGCCTGTTCTCCCGGCGCCGTGGCGGTCGGCGCAACCGCTGACCGCGCCCGTCTTCCGCCTGGACCCGCTGCCGTCGGCCGACGTCTTCGTGCTGGGCGGCCCCGAGGGCCGGCACGCCGCGACGGTGCGCCGGCTGCGGGTGGGCGAGCGCCTGGACGTCACCGACGGCGCCGGTGCCGCGCTGGAGTGCGAGGTCCGGTCGGTTGGCCGCGACGAGCTCGAATGCGTCGTCCTGCGCCGGCGGTCGCCGGGCGCGGCCGGGCCCCGGCTGGTGGTGGCGCAGGCCCTGGCCAAGGGCGACCGTGGGGAGCTGGCGGTCGAGATGCTCACCGAGATCGGGGTCGACGAGATCGTGCCCTGGGCGGCCTCGCGCTGCGTCGTCCGCTGGGACGGGGAACGCGGCGAGCGGTCGCGCGCCAGGTGGACCCGCACCGCCCAGGAGGCGGCCAAGCAGTCGCGCCGGCACGCCTGGCCGCTGGTCGGCCCGTTGGCGGGCACCGCGGCGCTCGCCGAGCGCGCGCGCCGGGCGGCGCTCGCCGTCGTGCTGCACGAGACGGCGACGACGCCGCTGGCCGGGCTCGCGCGTGCCCTGCAGCCGGCGTTCGCGGTCGAGCCGGTGCCCGCGGTCGAGCCGGAGATCGGCGAGATTCTGCTGGTCGTGGGCCCGGAGGGCGGTGTGGCCGACGGTGAGCTCGAGGCGCTCACGGCCGCCGGCGCGGTGGCTGGCAGGCTCGGCCCGACGGTGCTGCGGACGTCCACGGCAGGCGTGGTCGCGGCGGCCGTGGTACTCGCCGACATCGGTCGGCTGGGCGGATAGACTCGAGATCGGCCGGTAACGTGTCGGCCCCGCCCCGGGTGGCACAGCTGGCCGGTGGCGTGGTTGGTGTGGCACAGCATGGCTGGCGTGGCACAGCGTGGCTTGTTCGCAGTTTCGACCTGGTCCTCGGTGGCCGAGGCATGGATCCGACGGTCCCGCGGCGTTACCGCCTTCTGAGGGCGACCTTCGTCCCAGGTTGAAGCGAGAGGTGCTCCGGCCCAGGCGGCCGTACTACATGCCCGAATCCGACACCCCACCCGGCTCCCGGGTCACCACGCGCATCGTCGTCCCCGACGGGCACAGCATGGTGAGCCTGCTCGGGCACCAGGACCAGCTCCTGCGTGTGATCGAGAAGGCCTTCTCCTCTGACATCCACGTCCGCGGCAACGAGATCACGATCACGGGTGACCCGGCGGAGAACGAGCTGGCCGCCAGGTTGTTCTCCGAGCTCGTCGCGCTGCTCGACGCCGGCACCGAGATCAGCCCGCAGCACGTCGACCACTCGGTGGCGATGCTGCGCAGCGGCGCGGGGGAGCGGCCTGCCGAGGTGCTCACCCTCAACATCCTGTCCAACCGTGGTCGGACGATCCGTCCCAAGACGCTGAACCAGAAGCGGTACGTGGACGCGATCGACCAGCACACGATCGTGTTCGGGATCGGCCCGGCGGGCACCGGCAAGACCTACCTGGCGATGGCCAAGGCCGTGCAGGCGCTGCAGGCGAAGAAGGCCAACCGGATCATCCTCACCCGGCCGGCGGTCGAGGCGGGTGAGCGGCTCGGCTTCCTGCCCGGGACGCTCTACGAGAAGATCGACCCGTACCTGCGTCCGCTCTACGACGCGCTGCACGACATGATCGACCCCGACTCGATCCCGCGGCTCATGCAGAGCGGCACCATCGAGGTCGCGCCGCTGGCGTACATGCGCGGCCGTACGCTCAACGACGCCTTCATCATCCTGGACGAGGCGCAGAACACCTCTGCCGAGCAGATGAAGATGTTCCTGACCCGCCTCGGCTTCGGGTCCAAGATCGTGGTGACCGGTGACGTCACCCAGGTCGACCTGCCCAGTGGCACGCAGAGTGGCCTGCGAGTGGTCCGCGAGATCCTGGACGGCGTCGCCGACGTCCACTTCGCGACCCTGACCAGCACGGACGTCGTCCGGCACCGGCTGGTCAGCGACATCGTCGACGCCTACGCGCGCTGGGACGCGGCGAGCCCGGCACCGAGCACGGACGCGCGCCCCACGCGGGCGGCCCGCCGGGACCGCCGATGAGCGCCGGCGCCGGCGCCGTGGCTCCCGCCCCGGCCGCGGGAGGGGTTCTCTGATGGCCGTCTTCGTCGCCAACGAGTCGGGCGTGACGGACTTCGACGAGGTCACGCTGGCCGCGCTCGCCCGTTTCGTGCTCGACACGATGAAGGTCAACCCGTTGGCGGAGCTCTCGGTCATGCTCGTCGAGATTGACGCGATGACCGACCTGCACGTGCGCTACATGGCCGAGGAGGGCCCGACCGACGTGCTCGCCTTCCCGCAGGACGAGGCGTTCGAGCCGTCGTGGTCGGAGTCGCCCGAGGAGGACCCGACGACCCTGCTCGGCGATGTCGTCCTGTGCCCCGAGGTGGCCCGGCGGCAGGCCGTGCAGGCCGGCCACGGGATGGAGCGCGAGCTGCACATCCTCTGCACCCACGGCATCCTGCACCTGCTCGGCTACGACCACGCGGAGCCGGAGGAGGAACGGGAGATGTGGAAGCTCCAGAACAGCCTGCTGGCCTCCTGGGACACCGCGGCCGGCACCGGCGCCTCCTGACGGGGCCGGGCCGCCATGGACTCCGGTGATCTTCTCCTCGTCTTCATCGCCGCGGTGACCGCGCTCGCCGCAGCCGGCCTGGGCGCGGTGGACGCGGCGCTGACCAGGGTCTCCCGGGTCAGCGTCGACGAGTTCGCCCGGCAGGGCAAGGCGGGGGCGGCGAACCTCGCCCGGGTCGTCGCCGACCCCGGGCGTTACCTGGCGTTGCTGCTGCTGCTGCGGATCGCCGGCGAGATGGCCGCGGCGGCCTGCATCACCGTCCTGGCCGTGCACGCCTACGGCTCCGGGTTCGCCGCCGTCGGGCTGGGGGCCCTGGTGTCGACGCTCGTCGCCTACATCCTCGTCGGCGTGATGTTCCGGACGCTCGGCCGCCAGCACGCCCCGGCGGTGTCGCTGGCCACCGCCGGGCTGACCATCCGGCTCGCGAAGGTCTTCGGCCCGCTGCCCCGCCTGCTGATCGCCTTCGGCAACGCGGTGACGCCCGGCCCCGGCTACCGGGACGGCCCGTTCGCCTCGGAGGCGGAGCTGCGCGACCTCGTCGACCTCGCCGAGGAGAACGAGGTCATCGAGCCCGAGGAGCGCGACATGATCGCCTCGGTGTTCGAGCTGGGTGACACGCTCGTGCGCGAGGTGATGGTGCCGCGGCCCGACATGGTCTTCATCGAGTCCGACAAGACCGTCCGGCAGGCGATCTCACTGGCGCTGCGCAGCGGCTTCTCCCGCATCCCGGTGATCGGCGAGAGCATCGACGACGTCGTCGGCATCGGCTTCCTCAAGGACATGGTCGGCTGGGAGCGGGAGGGCCGGGAGAGCAGCCGGGTCGCGGAGGTCATGCGCCCACCGGTGCTCGTCCCGGAGAGCAAGCCCGCCGACGACCTGCTGCGCGAGATGCAGGCGTCACGCACCCACATGGCCGTCGTCATCGACGAGTACGGCGGCACGGCCGGCCTGGTGACCATCGAGGACGTCCTCGAGGAGATCGTCGGTGAGATCACGGACGAGTACGACAGCGCCACGCCGCCGGTCGAGTGGCTCGACGACGACACCGCCCGGGTGACGGCGCGGCTCGACGTCGACGACCTCGCGGACCTGTTCGGCGTCGAGGAGCTGCCCGGAGCGCAGGACGTCGAGACCGTCGGCGGGCTGCTCGCGAACGCGCTGGGCCGGGTGCCCATCCCCGGCGCGACGGCGGACGTCGCCGGCCTGCGGCTGTCGGCGGAGCGTGCGGCCGGGCGGCGCAACCAGATCGGCACCGTCGTCGTCCACCGACTGTCGCCGGCACCGAGCAACGGCGGGAGCGGAGCCGGCGGGAGCGGAGCCGGCAAGGGCGCCACCGGGAGTGACAGCAAGGGCAGTAACGGCAAGGGCACCAACAGGAAAACCGACGGCAAGAAGACCGACGGCGAGTCGGAGGGCCACCCGCCGGGCCCAGCGAGCAGAAAGGTGACATCGTGACGTCTCCCACCCCGCCAGCCGGCCTCGTCCTTGAGGCCGAGGACGCGAAGCTGGTGGTGCTGGCTCGGTCCGCCCGGCTGCGCGCGTACACGTCCGCGGGCCAGCCGGCCGAGGGCGCGGCGGTGCGCGACACCGACGGCCGGACGTACGCCGCCGCGACTGTCTCCCACACCCGGCCCGAGCTGGCCACGTCGGCGCTGCGTGCCGCGGTCGTGGCGGCGGCCTCCAGCGGCGCCCGCCGCTTCGAGGCCGCGGCCGTGGTGACCGAGGCCGGCGAGGCCGCCGGCGACGACCTGGCGATGCTCGCCGAGTTCGGCGCCGGGGTGCCCGTCTACCTCGCCGGTCCCGACGGCGTCGCCCGCAGCCGGGTGACGAGCTAGTGGACATCGAGCTCGCCGACCCGGCGACGGACTTCCGGTCGGGGTTCGCCTGCCTGGTGGGGCGGCCCAACGCGGGCAAGTCGACGCTGACGAACGCCCTGGTGGGGACGAAGGTGGCGATCACCTCCGGGCGGCCGCAGACGACCCGCCACGCCATCCGGGGCATCATCAACCGCCCCGACGCGCAGCTCATCCTGGTCGACACCCCGGGGTTGCACCGTCCGCGCACCCTGCTCGGCCAGCGGCTCAACGACGTCGTCCGCACGACGCTGTCCGAGGTCGACGTGATCGGCTTCTGCATGCCCGCCGACGAGCCCCTCGGCCGCGGCGACCGCTTCATCGCCGACGAGCTGGGCCGGATGGCGGGGCGCACCCCGGTGGTGGCGATCCTGACCAAGGTCGACGCGGTCGGTGACCCGGACCGCGTCGGCGCCCGGCTGCTCGAGGTCTCCGGGCTCGGCGACTTCGCCGACATCGTGCCGGTGAGCGCGGTGTCGTCCTTCCAGGTCGGCACGCTGGCCGACGTGCTCGTCTCCCGCCTGCCCGAGGGCCCGCGGCTCTACCCCGACGGGGAGCTGACCGACGAGCCCGAGCAGGTCATGGTCGCCGAGCTGATCCGCGAGGCGGCGCTGGAGGGGGTGCGTGACGAGCTGCCGCACTCACTGGCCGTGGTGGTCGAGGAGATGATCCCGCGGGAGAACCGCCCGGAGGACAGGCCGCTGCTCGACGTCCACGTGAACGTGTACGTGGAGCGGCCGAGCCAGAAGGCGATCGTCATCGGCGCCGGCGGCTCCCGGCTGCGCGACGTCGGCACCCGGGCCCGGACGCAGATCGAGGCGCTGCTGGGCACCCCGATCTACCTGGACCTGCATGTCAAGGTCGCCAAGGACTGGCAGCGGGACCCGAAGCAGCTGCGCCGGCTGGGCTTCTGAGCGTCACGACGGTGTCGGCAGCCGGCGCCGCAGGCGGTCCCACCAGCGCCGGGCCGGCGACCGTTCGTCGGTGGTCCGGCCTGCCGGGGCGCCGACGATCTCGCCGTCCACGATCTCGAGGATGGGCGGCATCAGCGGCCGGGCGGGCTCCGGCTCCGGCGCCGGCGCCGGCGCCGGAACCGGAACCGGAGCCGGAGCGTCGGCCCGCATCAGCGGCGGGTCGTCACCGCTGAGCGCGGTGGCCAGCAGGACCTGTCTGTTGGCCACGATGTAGTCCTTCACCGCGGCCGGCTGGAGGTCGTAGCGGGCGAGCTTCTTGCCGCGCAGGTCGATCCGCTCGACGGCGTAGCGGCCCTTGGTCGGGTTGCCGAACTCGGCGCCGGTACGCCGGTCCAGGTCCATCGAGACGAGCCGGCAGACGAAGAAGTGCTGCAGGTTCATCCCCTCGCCGCGGGGCGCGGCGGTCACGTAGACCTGCTGGACCCGGTCCACCACGGCGCCGAGCTCCTCGGCGAGCTCGCGGTGCAGCGCGTCCTCCACCGAGGCGTCCTCGGGGTCCACGCCGCCGCCCGGGGTGGACCAGTACGGCTTGCGCTTGGGGAAGGTTCTGCGGAACAGCACCAGCCGCCCGTTCTCGTCGATGACGATGCCTCGCGCCGTCCGCCGAACAACCCGCACCCACACATGATGGCGACCGCGGCGGCGGTGGTCGCCGGAATTCCCGACCGACGCCGCGGGGCGGTCCGCCGCCGCCAGGTCCGTCTCGTCGTGCCCCGCGGGCGGCGGCCCACCTGTTCGGGGGGACGGGCGTGCAACCATGGGAACGTGCCGGTGTATCGCGATGAAGGCGTCGTCCTGAGGACGGCGCCCTTCGCCGAGGCCGACCGCGTCGTCACGGTGCTCACCCGGCGTAACGGCCGGGTCCGCGCGGTGGCCCGAGGGGTGCGGCGGACGTCCTCGCGGTTCGGTGCCCGGCTGGAGCCCGGCACCCACGTCGATCTCCAACTGCACGAGGGTCGGTCGCTGGACACGGTGACCCAGGCGGACATTCTCGGTGCCTACGGTGCGACGATCGCGCAGGAATACGCGCGGTACACGGCGGCCGCGGTGATGCTGGAGACGGCCGAGCGCCTGACCAGCGAAGAACGCCAGCCTGCCCTACGGCTGTTCCTGCTGCTCGTCGGCGGCCTGCGTACCCTGGCGGGCGGTGAGCGTCCGCCGTCGCTGGTCCTGGACGCCTTCCTGCTGCGCTCCCTGGCGGTCTCGGGGTACGGCATGGCCCTCGACGAGTGCGCCCTGTGTGGGGAGCCGGGGCCGCACCACTCGCTGTCCGTTCCCGGCGGCGGCGTAGTGTGCCCGGAATGTCGACCGCGGGGCGCGGCGTCGACGTCTCCGGCCGCGGTGCGGCTGCTTGCCGACCTCCTGCACGGTGACTGGGACGGCGCCGAGGCGAGCGATGCCCGCGTCCGGCGGGAGGCCGGCGGCATCGTGGCCGCCTACCTGCAGTGGCATCTCGAGCGGGCGCTGCGCGCCCTTCCGCATCTCGAACGGACGTGAGGGCCACGGGCATGGGCGGCCGGAGGACACGTGGCCGAGGGCGGGGGCCCTGGCCGGGCACGGCAGTGCCCGGCGGGCGTGAGGGGACCGTGTGAGGAGCGGGGACGGGATGTGTGCTGCGAGACCGGCGGTTCGGGTGTGCGCGGGCCGGCCGGTTCGGACCATGGGGGTGAGCGCCCCACCGGGGCGGAGGTCGGTCGCCGTGCCGTCGGCCCGAACGAGAGGATGTCGGCTGTGAGCCTGCGTGAAGAGGTGGGCCGGCGGTTCCGCGATCCGCGTCCTCATCCGTCCGGAGCGCAGCCACCGCCGTTGCCGCCGGCCCTGGTCCCGCAGCATGTCGGGATCGTCATGGACGGAAACGGCCGCTGGGCGAAGCTGCGCGGCCTGCCCCGTACCAAGGGGCACGAGGCGGGTGAGGAGGCGCTGTTCGACTGCGTCGAGGGCGCCATCGAGATGGGGGTGCGCTGGCTGTCGGTGTACGCGTTCTCCACGGAGAACTGGAAGCGCTCGCCGGACGAGGTCGCGTTCCTGATGCGGTTCACCGACGGCGTGTTCGGTCGCCGTATCGACGACATGGACGAGCTCGGAGTCCGGGTCCGCTGGGCGGGCCGCCGTCCCCGGCTGTGGGGCAACGTGATCCGGCGGCTGGAGTCGGCGGAGCAGCGCACCCGGGACAACGACCGGCTCACGCTCGTGATGTGCGTGAACTACGGCGGGCGGGCCGAGTTGGCGGACGCCGCGGCGGCGATCGCCCGGGACGTGCGGGCCGGCCTGCTGCGCCCGGAGCGCGTCAACGAGGAGACCGTCGCCCGGTATCTCGACGAGCCCGACATGCCGGACGTCGACCTGCTCATCCGGACGTCCGGCGAGCAGCGGCTGAGTAACTTCCTGCTCTGGCAGGCCGCGTACGCCGAGTTCTCCTTCGTGCCCACTCTGTGGCCTGACTTCGACCGCCGGGATCTGTGGCTGGCCTGTGAGGAGTACGCCCGTCGTGACCGGCGCTACGGCGGGATCATCACCAACCGTGCCTGACCGCGACCAGACGGGGGCTCCGGTGGTGGCGGTCCTGCGCTTCGAGGTGCCCGAGCCGGCCCAGGTCGACTTCGCCGCGGCCGGGGAGCGGGTGGTGGCGGCGCTCGCCGGCCAGCGCGGGTTCCGCTCGGCCCGGCTCGGCCGCGCCGTCGACGAGCCGGTGGCCTGGCTGCTGGTGACGGAGTGGGCGGGGCCCGGGGCCTGGCGGCGGGCGCTGTCCGCCTTCGCCGTGCGGTGCGAGCTGACACCGCTGCTGGCCTGGGCTCAGGACGCGCCCGGCGCCTTCGAAGTGCTGCACGAACGGGAGGCCGACGGCGCGGCGCGCTCGCACGGGTCCGCGCTGGCGCCGGACGCCGCCGTGGCTGCGCCCGGCGGGCGCCGGGAGGACTAGGCCGCGCCCGGCGGCGCGCGCGACCAGGGCGGGCGGTAGCGGCGCCGCCACCCGGTAGCCTCGGCTGTGAGTGGCCGAGACCGAGCCGCCGAAACCGAGCTGCCGAGGCTGAACCCGATGCTGACCATGCAGGACGCCCTGCTGACGTTGACCCGCTACTGGACCGAGCGCGGCTGCATGATCGTGCAGCCGTTCAACACCGAGGTCGGCGCCGGTACGCACAACCCGGCGACCATCCTGCGGGTGCTCGGCGGCGAGCCGTGGCGGGTGGCCTATGTCGAGCCCTCGGTGCGCCCGGACGACTCCCGCTACGGCTTCAACCCGAACCGGCTGCAGACCCACACCCAGTTCCAGGTCGTCCTCAAGCCCGACCCGGGCAACCCTCAGGAGCTCTACCTGGGCAGCCTGCAGGCCCTGGGCATCGACACCGCGGCGCACGACGTCCGCTTCGTGGAGGACAACTGGGCCTCGCCGGCGCTCGGCGCCTGGGGGCTGGGCTGGGAGGTGTGGCTGGACGGGCAGGAGATCACCCAGTTCACCTACTTCCAGCAGGCCGGCGGCCAGAGCCTGGACCCGGTGAGCGTCGAGATCACCTACGGGATCGAGCGGATCCTGATGGTGCTGCAGAAGGTCCGGCACTTCACCGAGATCGCCTACGCGCCGGGGGTCTCCTACGGCGAGGTGTTCGGCCAGGCCGAGTACGAGATGTCGCGGTACTACCTCGACGAGGCCGACATCGACACGGTGCGCCGCATGTACGCCGACTGCGCCGCAGAGGCGCGCCGCCTCATCGACGCCCGGCTGCCGGTGCCCGCGCACATTTACGTGCTGAAGTGCTCGCACGCCTTCAACGTCCTGGACTCGCGCGGCGCGGTCTCCACCACCGAGCGGGCCACCTCCTTCGCCCAGATGCGCGGCATGTCCCGCGAGGTCGCCCAGCTCTGGCGGGACAGGCGCGACGAGCTCGGCGACCCGCTGGGGGAGGCGCCGCGCCCGGCCCCGGCCGTCGCCCGGCCGGTCGACCCGGCCGCCGTGCCGGCGGGGCCGGCCACCCTGCTGTTCGAGATCGGCACCGAGGAGCTGCCCGCCGCCGAGGTGACCCGCCAGACGGCCGCCGTCCGCGCGGCCCTCGTCGAGCGGCTCGCGGCGACCCGGCTCACCTACGGCGAGCTGCGGGTGCAGGGCACCCCGCGGCGCATCGTCGCGATCGTCGACGACGTCGCGCCGCGTGAGCCCGACGTCGAGCGGGTCGTGCGCGGCCCGCGCCGCTCCGCCGCCTACGACGCCCAGGGCGCGCCGACGAAGGCCGCGACGGGTTTCGTGCGCGGGCAGGGCGGCGACGTGGCGGACCTGACGGTCGTCGAGCACCGCGGGGTGGAGCACGTCGCCCTGGTGCGCACCGACACCGGCCGTCCCGCGACGGAGGTGCTCGCCGAGGTCCTCGGCGCCGTCCTGGGCGGGCTGCGCGCCGAGCGGAACATGCGCTGGAACGACCCGGAGCTGTCCTTCAGCCGTCCGGTGCGCTGGGTGGTGGCGCTGCTGGGCGGGGCGGTGGTCCCGGTCGCGGTCTCGACGCTGGCCGCGGGCTCCACCACCCGCGGGCACCGGCGCGCCGGGTCCCCGCCGATCGAGGTGACCGGCGCCGTCGGCTACCCGGAGCTGCTCGCCGAGAACTCCGTCCTGCTCGACCCGGCCGCGCGCCGCGAACTGATCGTCGACGAGGCCGCGAAGCTGGCGGCCGAGCACGCGGGCACGATCGACCTCGACACCGAGGCCGACGTCCTCGACGAGGTGACCAACCTGGTCGAGTTCCCGCGTCCGGTGCTCGGCTCCTTCGAGCCGCGTTACCTCGACCTGCCTGCCGAGATCCTCACCACCGTCATGCACAAGCACCAGCGCTATCTGGCGGTGCGGGACACGGCCGGGGCGCTGCTGCCCTGCTTCGTCACGGTCGCGGACGGCGCGGTGGACGTGCCGCTGGTCCGCGCGGGCAACGAGGCGGTGGTGCGGGCCCGGTTCGAGGACGCGGCGTTCTTCTTCGACGCCGATCTCAAGGTCCCGCTGGAGACGTTCCGCGCGGGGCTGGCGAAGCTGACCTTCGAGCAGCGGCTCGGGTCGGTGGCCGACCGCGCGGAGCGCATCGCGCGGCTGGCCGGCCTGTTCGCGGACCGGCTCGCCACCTCCGACGCGGGCGCGCTGTCCCCGGCGGAGCGGCGGACGCTGGACCGCGCCGGCGAGCTGGCCAAGTTCGACCTCGCCACCCAGATGGTGATCGAGCTGTCCAGCCTGGCCGGGACGATGGCCCGCGAGTACGCCCGCCGCGCCGGCGAGCCGGAGGCGGTCGCCGTCGCGCTCCACGAGATGGAGCTGCCGCGCCGGGCCGGCGGGACGCTGCCGGCCACGGTCCCCGGCGCGCTGCTCGCCCTGGCCGACCGGATCGACCTGCTGGCCGGGCTGTTCGCGCTCGACGCGGCGCCCACCGGCAGCTCCGACCCGTTCGGTCTGCGCCGCGCCGCGCTGGGCGTCACCGCGATCCTGGCCGAGCGGCCGGAGCTGGCCGGGATCACCGTGGCCGGCATGCTGGCCGAGGCCGCGAAGCTCGTCCCGGTGCCGGTTCCGGAGGCGGCCCTGGAGCAGGCCGACGCGTTCGTGCGCGGCCGGTTCGCCCAGTACCTGCTCGACACCGGCGTCGACCACCGGCTGGTCGGCGCGCTGCGCCCGCTGACCGGCCGGCCCGGCCAGGCGATGGTGACCCTGCAGGCGCTGCGCCCGCTGGTGGAGACCGCGTCGTTCGCGCGGCTGGCCGCCGCCCTGGGGCGGGTCCGCCGGATCGTCCCGGCCGACGTCGCGCCGGGCATCGAGATCAGCGCCCTCGTCGACCCCGCCGACCACCGCCTCGCCCAGGCCGTCACCGAGCTGTCCCGCCAGCTGGCGGCGCGCACGGCCGGCCGCCTGCCCGGGCTCGACGACTTCGTGGCCGCCGCCGGGCAGCTCCCGGACGCGGTCGACGGCTTCTTCGACGCGGTGCTGGTGATGGCCGACGATCCCGCGCTGCGCGCGGCCCGGCTCGGGCTGCTGGCGGAGATCCGCGACGTCGCCGCCGAGGTGCTGGACTGGGACGCGCTCGGCCCGCTGCCGGCCGCGCCGGGCGGCGCCGACGGCCCCACCGACACCTGAGTACGCGTCGCGGAGCACCCAGGTGCGCCCGGGAGGTTTGGGCTGGTCCCGGACGGCTAACGTGACATCGCGTGGACCTGTCCCTCCGGCGGCTTGTGCCCCGTCCGCCCTCGGCGTCCTGGTTCAGGGTGCCCTGGTGGCGCTGGGCGGCCCGAATCGTCGCGATCATCGTCGGGATCGTGCTGCTCGGGTCCGTGATGACCTTCGGGCAGGTGTGGTGGGTCGGGCGCGGTGACGACCGGCGGGCCTCCGACGCGCTGATCGTCCTGGGCGCCTCGCAGTACGACGGCCGGCCGTCCGCCATCCTGGCCGCCCGGCTCGACCACGCCCTCGAGCTCTATCGGTCCGGCGTCGCGCCGCGGGTCATCACGGTGGGCGGTAACCAGCCGGGGGACCGCTTCACCGAGGCCGAGGCCGCCGGGTCCTACCTACGTGACCGCGGCGTGCCGTCCAGCGCCGTGCTGGTGGTGCCCCAGGGTGTCGACACACTGTCGTCGCTGACCGCGGTGGCCGGGCTGATGGACAGCCGGCAGTGGCGGTCCGCGGTGGTGGTGACCGACCGCTGGCACAGCCTGCGCTCCCGGGCGATCGCCGACGACCTCGGCGTCGACGCGGTGACGTCGCCGGCGACGTCGGGCCCGGCCAACCGCGGGTTCGGCACCCAGGTGCGGTACATCCTGCGCGAGGGGATCGGGTACCGCTTCTACCAGCTGTTCCACCGGGCCTCGCCGTCCGCGGCCCACACACCCGCCGTCTGACCCGCCCGGGGATCCCCGGGCGGGTGCCCCACCGGGGGGCGGCGGGACGCGCCCGCCGCGTGATGATCACCACGGTGTGGCGTCGGCCCGGGACGGGCGGACGTCGCGGACCATGCCGAGTAGTCCCTGCGTCCCGGCCGATCGCCAGGTGCGGGCAGGGCCGCGCGGGCCGAGCGCCGAGCGGGAAGGTGTGACGAAAGCGCGATTTCGCCAGGCGTGGCGGGCCGTAGGTGCTGGTACGGTTCGGATCGCGGAGTGACAGGGTACTTCGGCAGGCGACGGAACGCTCGGGCCGGCCGGCCCTTGACACATCCGTGCAACCGACCTGCGCAGCACAATCCTGACTAAGGAGGCTGGTGTGGCAACTCCCGTGTCCGAAGTGGTCGGTGTCGCCGACCTGGAGACGGTTCGGGAACTCGCACAGCAGCTGCGGGTCGACTCGGTGCGCAGCAGCACCTCGGCCGGATCCGGTCACCCGACCTCCTCCATGTCCGCCGCGGACGTCATGGCGGTGCTGCTGACGCGCCACCTGCGCTACGACTGGGACACCCCGGACGACCCGGCGAACGACCACCTGATCTTCTCCAAGGGGCACGCGTCGCCCCTGATCTACTCGATGTTCAAGGCGGTCGGCGTCGTCACCGACGACGAGCTCATGACCGGCTACCGCCGGTTCGGGCACCGCCTGCAGGGCCACCCGACCCCGGTCCTGCCCTGGGTCGACGTGGCGACCGGATCACTCGGCCAGGGCCTGCCCGACGCCGTCGGGGTCGCGCTGGCCGGCAAGTTCCTGGACAAGGTCCCGTATCGGGTCTGGGTGGTCTGCGGCGACAGCGAGATGGCTGAGGGCTCCATGTGGGAGGCGCTGGACAAGGCCGCCTTCTACGGCCTGTCCAACCTGATCGCGATCGTGGACGTCAACCGCCTCGGCCAGCGCGGCCCGACCGAGTTCGGCTGGGACATGGACGCCTACGCCCGCCGGGTCGAGGCGTTCGGTGCCCGCGCGGTGGTGATCGACGGCCACGACCTGGGCGCGATCGACGCCGCGCTCGCCGACGCCGAGGACGCCTCCCGCCCCACGGTGATCCTGGCCCGCACCCGCAAGGGCGAGGGTTTCTCCGAAGTCGCCGACGCGGACGGCTGGCACGGCAAGCCGCTGCCCGAGGACATGGCCACCCGGGCGATCGCGGAGCTGGGCGGCGAGCGGAACCTGCGCGTGCGCGGCCCGGTTCCCCCGGCGGACATGGCGCGCCCGGCCCCGGCCCAGAAGCCGGCGGTCAAGCTCCCCACCTACGAGCTGGGTGCCAAGGTCGCCACCAGGCGCGCCTACGGCCAGGCGCTGGCCGCGGTCGGCGCGCACACCGACGTCGTCGCCCTCGACGCCGAGGTGAGCAACTCGACCTACGCCGAGGACTTCGCCAAGGCGCACCCCGACCGGTTCTTCGAGATCTTCATCGCCGAGCAGCAGCTCGTCGCGGCCGCGGTCGGCCTGTCGGTGCGCGGCTACGTCCCGTTCGCGTCCACGTTCGCCGCGTTCTTCTCCCGCGCCTACGACTTCATCCGGATGGCGGCCATCTCGCAGGCCGACATCCGCCTGGCGGGGTCGCACGCCGGGGTGGAGATCGGTCCGGACGGCCCGTCCCAGATGGCGCTCGAGGATCTCGCGATGATGCGGGCCGTGGGCGGCTCGACGGTGCTCTACCCGAGCGACGCGACCTCCGCGGCCAAGCTGATCGAGGCGATGGTCGGGATCTCCGGTGTCAGCTACATGCGGACGACCCGCGGTGCCTACCCGGTGCTCTACGGCCCGGACGAGACGTTCGCGCCGGGCGGTTCCAAGGTGCTGCGCAGCTCCGACGCCGACACCGTGACGCTGATCGGCGCCGGGGTCACCCTGCACCACTGCCTGGCCGCGGCCGACGTGCTCGCGGCCGAGGGAGTCTCGGCACGGGTGATCGACCTGTACTCGGTCAAGCCGGTGGACACCGCGACCCTGGCGGAGGCGGCGCGGGCGACCGGTGGCCGCCTCGTCGTCGCGGAGGACCACTACGCCGAGGGCGGCCTCGGCGGCGCGGTGCTTGAGGGCCTCGCGGGCGTCCTGCGCGACGGCAGCGTCTCGCTGCGGCTGGCGCATCTCGCCGTCGGTGAGCTTCCCGGTTCCGGTACCCCGGACGAGCTGCTGGACTTCGCCGGCATCTCCACGCCGCACATCGTCGAGGCGGCGCGCGGCCTGCTGCGCTGAGACCACCTCCCGCGCCGGCTCGTCCGGCGCGGGATCCGCGGCCCCCCCGCCCCCCGGGCCGGGGGCCCCCCCCCCCCCCGCCGTTGCGACGGCGACCGTGGGACCCGGCGGCCTCGGCAAGGTCGAGGTCCGGGACTCCGGAGACGGCGACC
>NZ_JALKFY010000390.1:0-231 GCF_023242985.1 Frankia sp. Mgl5
TTTTTGTGTTGCTTATTTTTTTACCAGCTCACGAGGCTGTCTATTGAAACTGCGCTTCTCGCCACGGAATTCGCCACCGCGGTGTTCCCCGCCGCGAGTATCTTTTCCTCTAGGCCTTGAGCCGCCAAATCCGTCTCTGCGGTCACGATCCCCGTCACGGCGCTGTTTGTATTTCGGACTGTCGCCCATTTTCACCTTTTTCGTGCGCAGTGGTCTTTCCGGGGTAAGCTC
>NZ_JALKFY010000391.1:0-231 GCF_023242985.1 Frankia sp. Mgl5
GCATTAGGTCTGGCATTCGTCGGCTTGGAGATCAACGAGTTCGTGCATATGGAGGCCGAGGGGGCAACCATTTCCCGCAGCGCGTACATCTCCGCCTTTTTCACCCTTGTGGGGACGCACGGTCTGCACGTATCGATCGGTTTGATCTGGATGGTAGCGATCATGCTGCAATTGGCCCGTCACGGCATCACCGCCGTGACCAAACGAAAAGTGTTTGTAATCGGTCTCTAC
>NZ_JALKFY010000392.1:0-230 GCF_023242985.1 Frankia sp. Mgl5
TGCTTACGGCGATCTTGGCTCCAAACTCCACTCGTGCCTTGGCTTTCCCGCGTACGATCGGCCGGACATGCGGCTGATGGATGCTGACAATCCGGTCTTCAATCTGATGCGTTCGCTTGCTGTACATCTCAAGCTGCTGGCGATACAGTTCGTGGATGACGAGCAAGTCGCGATAGGCTTTGCGGTTAAGAAGCGTGAGCGGTTGCTCTTTTGCTTGCTCGGCGATGATG
>NZ_JALKFY010000393.1:0-230 GCF_023242985.1 Frankia sp. Mgl5
GCACATGCCTGATCGCAACAGGGCAACTCTCCATGCAAGCTCCGCATGTCGTACAGGAAAGCAGTTCCTCCTGACTAAAGCCATTCAACGGTTGATCCGGTTTATGCATCTGGTCGCGCAGCTTCATCACGATGCTGCGGGGAGCAAGCGGCTTGCCGCTCAGCGCAGCCGGACATACATCGTCACACCGTCCACACTCGGTACAGGCATCGAGGCTCAAGAGCTGGGAG
>NZ_JALKFY010000394.1:0-229 GCF_023242985.1 Frankia sp. Mgl5
GGCATCACTTCGAAACCGTCCATGTATGCTTCCACCGCTTTAATCGCGTCGATTTCGGCTACGATTACCTTCGCACCCAGACCTTTGGCGCGCATTGCCACGCCTTTTCCGCACCAGCCATAGCCGACCACAACAACGGTTTTGCCCGCTACCACGAGGTTTGTTGTACGGTTGATCCCATCCCACACGGATTGGCCCGTTCCGTAACGGTTATCAAAGAGGTATTTGC
>NZ_JALKFY010000395.1:0-229 GCF_023242985.1 Frankia sp. Mgl5
TGCTACCTGTACTTCGCATTTGTCGGCAAGCCCTGCGGCAACGATGTTTTTTGCTACGTAACGTGCTGCGTATGCGCCGGAACGGTCCACTTTCGTCGGATCTTTACCGGAGAATGCGCCACCGCCGTGACGAGCATAACCGCCATAGGTGTCAACGATGATTTTGCGGCCAGTTAAGCCGGCATCGCCTTGAGGCCCACCAATAACGAAACGGCCGGTTGGATTGATG
>NZ_JALKFY010000396.1:0-229 GCF_023242985.1 Frankia sp. Mgl5
GATAGGCGTGTTAAAAAGATTTGTGTACTCCTGGGCGGCCCTGTTGGTCCTACTCGTTCCGCTGGGGTGTTCAAGCAACCACGGAGAGAATCAGCTCTCCGCACAGCAGCCAGCCGGACAACCGTCTTCCGCCCGACCAGACGGAGCTGCTCCCCAGCCAGCCGAAAAAGCTGAGCTGATCATCTCCGCGGCGGCCAGCCTGACGGACGCTATGAATGAATTGAAAAGG
>NZ_JALKFY010000397.1:0-229 GCF_023242985.1 Frankia sp. Mgl5
GGTTCACATCGTGGGCATCCGGTCCTTTCAGCGTCTTGGCCCGCTTGATGTTGGCACTGGCTACCTGGCCTTGGGCTGCGGTTACCTCCTGCTGCCAGACGGACGTGTCAAGCGAGGCCAGAAGCGTTCCCGCCTTGACCACACTTCCTTTTTTCACATGGATCTTGGCAATTTTGCCAGCGGTGCCAAAAGAGAGCCCCAGTTCCTTGCGAGGCGCGACAATTCCGGC
>NZ_JALKFY010000398.1:0-229 GCF_023242985.1 Frankia sp. Mgl5
ATCCGGTACACCCGCTTGTGATTCCAGCCGAAGCCCTTCACGTTGCGCAGGTACAGGAAGCACAACCCGAAGCCCCAGTTCCGGTGGTTGTCGGTCAGACGCAGCAGCCAGTTCGCAATCTCGTCGTTCTCGGCATCGCGCACGTTGGCGTACCGATAGCAAGTCTGGCTGATCCCGAACGCCTCACATGCCAGCCGGATCGACACGCCTCGACTGGACACCGCATGCT
>NZ_JALKFY010000399.1:0-229 GCF_023242985.1 Frankia sp. Mgl5
TGACTACTCCTTGATCAAGGCTGCTGTTCTGAAGGCAACGGAAGAGGCGGATATCGTGCTGCTCAATGCCGGTTCGTCAGCGGGGACGGAGGATTTTACCGTTCATGTGGTAGCAGAGCTGGGTGAAGTGCTGACACATGGTGTAGCGACAAGACCGGGCAAACCGGTTATTGTGGGAATGATCAACGAAACGCCGATTATCGGATTGCCAGGCTACCCGGTATCTGCC